>JAQWHT010000079.1 GCA_029249225.1 Flavobacteriaceae bacterium | reverse complement strand
TGAGCTTAGTTGAGAGAAGGGGTTTGTTGATGGATCGAGTATAGACCGTATTGAGTCGTGTATCAATGATGTCATTACCTTCATTAAAATAGGGACGTCTCTCACGAAAAAAGATGGCAAAAGTATTGTTCACACTAATTTGTGAAACATCCGCTTCTACTTGAGAAAAATCAGGATTAAGGGCATATTCCAAGGAGGTGATATTGTTGATGTCAAACAAACCACTTAGTCCAACTGTCCCAGTTGGCTTACCGTAACTTAGCTTATTGTTTTCTGTAGTTCCGTCCAAGCCCCCGTATACGTATGGGAGGAGGTTGACTCTATTTTTTGATTTTATATTTTCCAAGGTAATTACAGAGGTGGCTTGACAGGGTAAACAAGGATTGTTTCTATCGAGGGGAAAATTGATGTTTTGACTTCGATTGTTTTCCGTAAAAGTAGAACGATAAAGTAATATCTTCCATTCCATTTGTGGAGCTTGCTTAAACTGTAATACACTAAAAGGAATTTTAAGTTCAATATGATAGCTGTCATCATGTTTACTAGCCTTAGATTCAAAATTAACATCGTAGGTTATATCATCATTTCCGTTAGATAATAATTTGACGTCCAATTGATTTCCCTCAGGATTGGACCCCAAGCCGACCATATAACGACCGTCTCCATAGGTGTCGATTGCAATAAAAACATTTCATCTTGAAAACCTTCATCTCGATTGCGCACTGAAGAACGCAAGTTTTCCATATCGGCAAAAGCTATAAAACCTACATACAAATCAGTTTCGGTATAGCTAATAAACACCTCCGTTAAATGAGGCGAAGGCACATTATTTCCAGGATCAATTTCATAGTTGATTTCAAATTTTTCTGCTGCATGCCATTCGTCTGAATTTATAATTCCATCAAAATTTGGCGGATTGTTTTGGGCAGCTAAACAAAAAGAAAAAAAGATAAGTAGGACGTTAAAGGTCTTGGACATTTGTAGGGTTTTCCTTTATGACGTATACTCCATCAAATTGTTACAGATAACTTAGATTTATTTGAGTTTTATTGACTTTTTTACTGCATTAAAGATCTTGGTTTCCTCAGGATAAAGTAGCCTGAAGACTTCGTTGGGGCTTTGATGTGTAGCCTTTTTTAAGTTAAAACAGGTAGGAGATACGCTTTAACAACACGAATGAAGACCTAGAAAAAAAAGAGTACCTCTTTCGTTAGAATGAGTTTTTTTTTGATCAAGTACTTTAACTCAAGACCTAAATGTAATAACCTACAAACTGTAAATTTTAGGGTTGAAAAGAGAAGGAGTTTGAGATTAAGATGCGACTAAATCTCCAGCTTTATTTTTTTGAGGAAGTACAGAACTACCCATTAAATAAGTATCTACTTGATGAGCTGCCTCACGTCCTTCAGAGATTGCCCAGACAATGAGAGACTGTCCTCTTCGGCAATCACCCGCAGTAAAAATATTAGCTTTTAATGTTTGGTAGTCATTTTCTCCTCTAATATTTCCTCTTTCGTCAAATGAAAGACCGAATTGTTCTGGAAGACTTTTTTCTGGACCTGTAAATCCAAGTGCTAGAAGCGCCAATTCACAAGGCCATTCTTTTTCAGAATCTTTTTTCTCTATGAGTTGAGGGCGTTCTCCAGGAATTTTTTTCCACTGGACTTCAACCGTCTTGAGTGACTTTACATGACCTTTATCATCTCCTACAAACTCCTTGGTTAAAATACTCCACTCCCGATGGCTTCCTTCTTCATGCGAGGAAGAAGTTTTGAGTTTAAACGGCCAGTAGGGCCAAGGATGTTCTTCGGTTCTTGAATCTGCCGGTTTGGGCATAATTTCAAAGTTGGTTACACTGGTTGCACCTTGTCTGTTTGAGGTTCCAATACAGTCTGAGCCGGTATCTCCTCCACCAATTACGATGACATTTTTATTTTCTGCAAGGTATTTTTCTTCATGGTCATGTTGGCCATCTACTGCTTTGTTATTGTGAGGGAGGAAGTCCATGGCTTGAACCACACCTTCTAAATCCGCTCCTGGAATCGGCATTTGTCTTTTAATGGTTGCCCCAGTTGCTAGAATGACTGCATCAAATTTTTTTTCTAATTGACTAGCTTCAATATCTTTTCCAATTTCAATATTACATTTGAATTCAATTCCTTCAGCTTCTAAAATTTCGAGTCTTCTGTCGATGACACTTTTTTCCATTTTAAAATCAGGAATTCCATAGCGGAGTAAGCCTCCCAATTTATTATCTCTCTCAAATACTGTAACGGTATGTCCAGCTCTATTGAGCTGCTGTGCAGCAGCAAGACCTGCAGGACCCGAGCCAATGATGGCGACAGTCTTATTGGTTCTGTGTTCTGGTGGCTTAGGTTTAATCCAACCCTCAGAAAATCCACGCTCAACAATATACTTTTCTATTAGTTCTATCGAAACAGGAGGATTCACAATCCCCAAGACACAGGCCTCTTCACAGGGAGCAGGACACAATCTTCCGGTAAATTCAGGAAAGTTGTTAGTGCTGTGTAGAATAGTTAAGGCACGCTGCCACTCATTTTGGTATACCGCATCGTTAAAATCGGGGATCAAGTTTCCTAAGGGACAACCACTGTGACAAAAAGGAACACCACAATCCATACAACGTGCACCTTGCTCTTGTAAAGTTTCAGTTTTTGGAGCAATTGTAAATTCATTATAATTGCCAATTCGCTTCTTGGGCTCAATAACCGGCTCTTTTAGTCGGTCATATTCCATAAAACCTTTAATCTTTCCCATATCTATATCGTTTTTTCAGTTTGATTCTTAGCCATCATTTCTAAAGCTCTTTTATAGTCTGAAGGCATAACCTTAATAAACTTTTTTGCAGACTGTGGCCACTCTTCAAGTATTTTAGTTGCTTTTGGACTTCGGGTATAATCAATATGATTTTGCAACAACTCTTGAAGATTTTCAAAGTCGCTTTCAAGTAAGTCTTCTAATTCTACCATTTCAAGGTTGAATTTTTTCTCGTCAAAAGTTCCGTCCTCACTGTAGAGATAAGCAATTCCACCACTCATTCCGGCAGCAAAATTTCTTCCAAATTCTCCCAATACGACAGCGATACCTCCCGTCATGTATTCACAACCGTGATCTCCAATTCCTTCTACAACGGCTTTTGCTCCAGAATTTCGAACACAAAAACGTTCACCAGCAATTCCATTGATATAGGCTTCACCCTGTGTAGCACCATATAAAGCAACGTTTCCAATGATGATATTTTCGTGAGGTACAAATGTTGCTTTTTCGGGTACTTGAGCAACTAGGGTGGCACCAGAGAGTCCTTTTCCAAAATAATCGTTTGCTGTACCCACTACCTTCATATAGAGTCCGTGAGTTGCAAAACCACCAAAACTTTGACCTGCGGTACCTAAAAATTTTAAACTAAGGGTTTTGTTTGGCAATCCGTCAGCACCGTGAATTTTAGAAATCTCATTACTTAAAATTGCTCCAACGGTACGGTTGGTATTTTTGATTCGGTATTCCAAATGCTGTTCCTCTTTTCGGTATAAGGCAGGATGTGCGTGTCTCAAAATATCAAAGTCTAGTACATTTTCGAGTTGATGATCCTGAGAAACGGTATTGCGTTCTTGTACATGAGAAGGAACCTCCGGCTTATAAAGTATTTTAGATAAATCTATTCCTTGTGCTTTATAATGCTCAATAGCTTTTTTCATATTGAGTTTCTGTGACTGACCTACCATTTCGTCAACAGTTCTAAATCCGAGTTCTGCCATGATTTGACGCAACTCTTCTGCGATAAAGTACATGTAGTTGATTACATGTTCTGGCTTACCTTTAAAGTTTTTTCGCAATTCAGGATCTTGGGTAGCAATACCAACTGGGCAGGTATTGAGATGACAAGCGCGCATCATAATACATCCTGATGCAATTAGTGGGGCGGTAGAAAACCCAAATTCTTCAGCACCAAGCAAACAAGCGATGGCAACATCTCGACCTGTTTTCATTTGACCGTCACATTCTAAAACTATTCGACTTCTTAAATCATTCATTACAAGGGTCTGCTGTGCTTCAGCAATACCAAGTTCCCAAGGAAGTCCAGCGTGTTTTAGTGAAGTAAGTGGAGAGGCTCCCGTACCTCCGTCAAATCCAGAAATCAAAATGACATCAGCTTTGGCTTTTGCAACTCCAGCTGCGATAGTTCCAACACCCACTTCAGAAACTAATTTCACATTGACTCGTGCATCGCGGTTCGCGTTCTTTAAATCATAGATTAATTGAGCCAAGTCTTCAATTGAATAGATATCGTGATGCGGTGGGGGAGAAATTAAACCTACGTAAGGAGTAGAATTTCTGACCGATGCAATGTAAGGATTCACCTTTGGGCCTGGAAGTTGTCCTCCTTCACCTGGTTTAGCTCCTTGAGCCATTTTGATTTGAATCTCTTTTGCAGAACTCAAATAGTGACTTGAAACTCCAAAACGTCCAGATGCAACCTGTTTGATGGCAGAGTTTTTCCAATTACCATCTTGATCAGGTTGAAAACGTCGAACATCTTCTCCTCCCTCACCTGAATTACTTTTTCCTCCTATACGATTCATGGCAATTGCGAGGTTTTCGTGGGCTTCTTGGCTAATAGAACCCAAGGACATGGCTCCAGTTTTAAATCTTTTAACGATTTCTGTCCAAGGCTCTACCTGATCAACTGGAATAGGATCAAAACTTGAGAACTCAAACAATCCTCTCAGAGTCATCAGTTTTTCATTTTGTTCATTGATCATTTTGGCAAAAGCATTATAGCTTTCGGGTTTGTTTTGACGAACCGCTTGTTGTAAAGAGGCTATGGTTTGCGGATTAACTACGTGTGCTTCTCCATCACGTCTCCAGCGGTAATCTCCTCCAATCTCTAAAGGAAGTCCTAAGTTAGATTCATGAACATAGGCTCTAGAATGGCGACTGTTAATTTCTTTTTCAATCTCATAAAGGCCAATACCTTCGATACGCGTTGCAGTATTACAGAAGAAACGATTGATGAACTTTTCAGACAATCCTAAGGCTTCAAAAATTTGAGAACCACGATAAGAATGCAGAGTTGAAATCCCAATTTTGTTCATTACTTTAACAATACCCTTTGCAATGGCTTTATTAAAATTTTCGATGGCTAAATTGGCTTCTAGGGAAATATTTCCCTGCTGTGCTTGGTGAATAATAATTTCATTCACCATGTAAGGATTGATCGCACTCGCCCCATAACCAAAAAGTAGAGCAAAATGATGTGGCTCTCTAGGTTCAGCAGATTCAATAATGATTCCAAATTTCGAACGCTTTTTTAAACGTTTGAATGCGTGATGAGTGTGAGAGGTTGACAAAAGTATCGGAATGGGTGCCATTGAGGGTGAAACTCCACGGTCTGATAAAATAATAATATTGGCTCCTTTATCTACAGCTTTTTCTATGGACTTGATCATGTCTTCAAGAGCATTTTCAAGACCGTTTAGGCCTGTGCTTACCTCATAAAGAGTCGATATAGTTTCAGCTTTAAAATCATGGTGTTCAATGAATTTTATTTTATCCAAATCCTCATTGGAAATCACGGGGTTTTGAATACTTAGTTTTTTTGCTTGAGAAGGTGTTATATCAAAGAGGTTAAATTCTTTACCAACACTCAGGCTAGTATCTGTTACGATCTCTTCACGAATCCCATCTAATGGGGGGTTGGTCACTTGAGCAAAAAGCTGTTTAAAATAATTATACAGTAATTGTGGACGTTCAGATAATACAGCCAAAGGAGTGTCTGTTCCCATAGATCCAATAGCTTCTTTACCTAGAAGACTCATTGGAGTAATGATAGTTTTAAGGTCTTCTTGGGTATATCCAAAAATTCTCATACGAGTTTCAAAGCCTTCGTCTTCTGTTGGAGTTAGGTTGCCTCGGTAAGGGATATCTTTTAGAGGGAGAAGATTTTCATCCAACCATTTTTGATAAGGCCGTTTGCTGGTGATCTCTTTTTTTATTTCTTCATCCTCAATGATACGGCCTTCATCCATATTTACTAAAAACATTTTACCTGGCTCTAAACGTCCATGACGTTCAATATTCTCTGGTGCGATATCTAATACACCAGTTTCGGAAGACATCACCACATATCCATCTTTAGTAACGGAGTATCTTGAGGGGCGAAGACCGTTTCGGTCCAATAAAGCTCCAATAAATTTTCCGTCGGTAAATGGAATTGAGGCGGGTCCATCCCAAGGTTCCATAATACAGGAGTTGTACTGATAAAAAGCTTTTTTACCCTCATCCATTGATGCGTGTTTTTCCCATGCTTCAGGAACAAGCATCATCATAACTTCAGGAAGAGATCTCCCTGTTGCAAGCAATAATTCAACAACCATATCCATTGAGGATGAATCTGATTTTCCGGGTAGGATTACGGGTAATATTTTTTTTATGTCTGGGCCAAAGAAATCACTTTCTAGAAGTTCTTCTCGTGCTTGCATTCTGCTAACATTACCTCGGTAGGTATTAATCTCACCGTTGTGACACATGTATCGAAACGGTTGAGCTAAATCCCATGTGGGGAAGGTGTTAGTAGAGAACCGTTGGTGAACCAATGCCAGACGGGTAACAACTGCAGGATCTGATAAATCCTTGTAATATCCTTTGATATCTTCTGGGATAAGAAGGCCTTTGTATATTAATGTATGGGTAGAAAGGCTAGGCAAATAAAAATACGAAGCCTCTGATAACTTCGAATTGGATATAGTGTGTTCCGCAATTTTACGAGAGCAAAATAGTTTGATATTGAACTCTTGATCAGACATTTCAGAAGTTCCACGATCAATAAAAACCTGCATGATGTAGGGTTCAGTTTGCGCAGCAATACTCCCCATAACATCAGGATTTACTGGAACTTTTCTCCATCCAAGTATATTAAGTCCTTGTTTTTTTATTTCAGATTCGAAAACCCCAATACAATAAGTTCTTTGATTTTCTTTCTTTGGTAAGAAAACCATTCCTACAGCATACTGATGTAAATCGGGTAATTCAAAATCGCATTGAGAGATTAGAAAATCGTGTGGAATTTCTATCAATATTCCTGCGCCATCTCCTGTTTTTCCATCAGCGCTTACAGCACCTCGATGTTCGAGTTTATCAAGAATATCAAGAGCTTTATGGATAATATCATTGGTTTTTTTGCCTTGAAGGCTACAGATAAAACCCGCACCACAGTTGTCGTGTTCATTTTCAGGGTTGTATAATCCTTGTTTTGCTGGCAGCATAAGATGTTTTTTTTGAAGGAATACAAAAATAAGAATCCATTTCTATCTACTGTATTAATGAGATGTCAAAATCAATTCGCTTAATGAATTCGCAATCAAAGCTCAAATTCATATATGAATTCGTATTTATAAATTAAAAAATTGTGTAAAAATTAATTTTTACGTCCTTAGTAGCTTATTTTTGAAATTAGATTTGAAAACAAAATATACAGTTATTGGAGCCATGTCAGGAACCTCTTTGGATGGTTTGGATTTGGTATGTGTACTTTTTGAGAAAAAGAAAAAATGGGAGTTTGAACTCTTGAAAGCCAATACGTATTCCTACTCACCTGAGTGGAAAAAAACTTTGGCAGAATTACATGATCAAACCCCTGAAATAATTAAAGAAATTGAAAAAAAATACGTTAGCCTACTGGCAAACCATATATTGAATTTTTCAAGTGGACTTCATGGAATTGATTTTGTTAGTTCGCACGGTCATACTGTTTTTCACCAACCTGAACAGGGTATCACCTACCAAATAGGAAATACTTCTGCCTTATCTGGTTTGACTCACTTTCCAGTAATTTGTGATTTTAGAAGTCAAGATGTTGGTTTAGGAGGTCAGGGTGCTCCGTTAGTGCCTGTAGGGGATTTACATTTATTTAATTCGTATACGGCTTGTTTGAATTTAGGTGGCTTCGCTAATGTCTCAAAAGGATATGAATCTGAAGTTAACGCATATGATATTTGTGCTGTAAATACAGTTTTTAACCTGCTAGCTAAAGAAAAAGGTTTAGCTTTTGATGCTGAGGGAATGATAGCTAAATCTGGAAAATTAATTCCGGAACTATTCGATGGCTTAAATGCATTGGATTTTTATTGTAAAAAAGGGCCAAAGTCTCTTGGTATAGAATGGGTAAATAAAGAAGTTTTTCCACTTTTAGATCAGTATAGTTCATCTCCTGTTGAAGACCGAATGCACACCTATGCACAACACATTGGAGTGCAAATTGGAAAAAATTTTACTGAGCTTGAAGAAGTTTTGATTACTGGAGGTGGGGCATACAATCAGTATTTGATTTCGCTATTAAGAGAGCTTAGTGATGCGAATTTTGTTCTTCCGGAGTCAGATATAATTGATTTTAAAGAAGCTTTAATTTTTGCTTTTTTAGGTGTTTTACGTATTGAAAATGAGGTAAATTGTCTTTCCTCAGTCACTGGAAGTTCCTTAGATCATTCGAGTGGAGTGATTTTTTATCCTCAGAAATAAATAAACGATAGAGTTTTTATATTTTAGCTCCTAAACGAATTTAAACTTATGGAGACCCTTATTATTTCACTATTTGTTTTGGGATATTTAGCCATTACCTTGGAACACAATTTAAAAGTTGATAAATTGATCCCGGCCTTGGCAATGATGGCCTTAATGTGGGCAATAATTTCTTTAGCTCATTTACCTGTATTTGATGTAAATACCGAACTCAAAGAACTTGAACCCTCGCATATTGATGAGATATTGCTCCACCACTTGGGAAAAACAGCTGAGATTATTATTTTTCTTTTGGGTGCGATGACTATCGTTGAAATTATTGATTATTTCAATGGCTTTTATACCATTAAAAACTTCATAAAAACAAGGAGTAAGAAAGGGTTGTTATGGATTTTTGGAATTTTGGCATTTATTTTATCTGCAATCATAGACAACCTTACTGCAACGATTGTATTGATCACTATACTTCAAAAGGTTATTCACAATCGTGATACTCGATTATGGTTTGCAGGTCTTATTATCATTTGCGCAAATGCAGGTGGTGCCTGGTCTCCAATTGGAGATGTAACGACTACTATGCCTTGGATTGGAGATAAGGTCACAACCCTAAAACTGATCAGTTATGTACTTATTCCCTCGATTATTTGTTTTGTTCTACCGGTTGGAATAGCTACGTTGCTACCAGCCTTTCAAGGCGAAATTGATGAGGTCGAAGAAGATTTAACAGTAGAGACTCATAAACGAGGTGGGACGATGTTGTATTTAGGCTTGTCTGCGATTGTTTTTGTCCCAGTTTTTAAAACGCTAACACACCTTCCTCCCTATGTTGGAATGATGTTATCATTGGCAGTAGTTGCTACATTTGCAGAAATTTTCAGTAAAGCAAAAATAAATATCACTTCTTTTGATGAAGAGAGCGACGCTCATCAGACAGCCAGTCCTGTGCATCGCTCACTCTCAAAAATAGAATTACCGAGTATCTTATTTTTCTTAGGAATCTTGTTGGCTGTAGCTGCACTTGAATCACTAGGGTTGTTATTCAATTTTGCTGAAGGGTTGAATGAAACCATTCCAAATACCGATATAGTAGTTGGATTGTTTGGTATTGGGTCAGCAGTTATTGATAACGTCCCGTTGGTAGCGGCAAGTATGGGAATGTTTTCTAAGGGGACAGATGATCCAGTTTGGCACCTTATTGCTTATTCTGCTGGAACTGGTGGAAGTATGCTTATTATCGGTTCTGCTGCGGGGGTTGTTGCAATGGGAATGGAAAAAATTGACTTTTTTTGGTATCTAAAAAAAATCGCTTGGTTGGCTTTTGTCGGGTTTTTAGGCGGTTTTATCACTTTTGTACTTATTCGTGATTTTGTACTATAACGATTAAGGAAAGAATTTTTTACCGAAATTTTCGTTCATACTATATAAAAAGAAGACGTAGCCTATGGTATTTTTTAATGTTCAAGACCCTGCTCCTTTGCAAACAAAGAAAACGCTCTCTTTAATCGAGCTAATAAATAATGGAGGTTTAGGAGGCCAACTTATTATTGGATTATTATTTGTCCTTCTCTTAATTGTGACCTATATCTATTTTGAAAGGTTGTTTGCAATTCGTTCTGCGGTTAAAGTAACACCAAACTTTATGCCTCAAATCCGGTCATTTGTAATGAATGGTAAACTAGATGGTGCGCAGCAATTGTGTATACAAGAAAATGTTCCTGTAGCTCATTTAATATCAAAGGGGCTTTCTCGAATTGGGAGACCGTTGGATGACATCAACACAGCCATAGAAAATGCAGGACGCTTAGAAGTGTATCAGCTTGAAAAAAACATTAGTATTTTGGCTACAATATCTGGTGCAGCACCCATGTTGGGTTTCTTAGGAACCGTGATCGGAATGATTCTTTCCATTTTTGAAATCTCAAATGCCGGAGGAAACATAGACATGCAGTTATTAGCCGATGGACTTTATACTGCAATGACCACTACTGTGGCTGGGCTAATCGTTGGGATCCTTGGCTACATTTGCTACAACCATTTGGTGGTAAAAATTAATAAGGCTGTTTATCAAATGGAAGCCTCAAGTTTAGAGTTCTTAGACTTACTTAACGAACCGGCTTAAGTCATGAAACTGAAAGGTAGAAATCAAATCAAACCTGAATTCAACATGTCATCCATGACAGATGTGGTATTTTTGTTGTTGATTTTTTTTATGATCGCCTCTACCTTAGCCAAACAGCTAAACACCATTGAAGTAAAATTACCTCAAGGTGAAGGCAAAACCGAAAACAGGAATACTGTTGCAGTAACCATTACTGACAGAGGTAGATTTTATGTTAATGAGAAGCGAGTCTCCAAAACTAACCTAGAATCTAGATTGATTAGCTCTCTAGGAAATGGCAACACTCCTTCAATAGTATTGAGAGCTGAACAAAAAGTCGCTATTCAAGAAGTTGTCTATGTGATGAATCTAGCAAACAAAAACGGGATCAAGGTTGTGTTGGCCGTTGACACCCCCTAAGGACTAGCTGAAATGAAAATGCTTGACACACCACATAAAAAAAAATCTGCGGGACTCACTGCTTTAGTAGCTGCTCTCTTGTTGCTCCTTTTTTTTATGTTAGGTCTTACTTACTATGACCCACCTGTGAGTTACGGTATGGAAGTTAATTTTGGAACTCTTGCTCAAGGCAATGGAAAGGTTCAACCAAAAAAAAGTGTGCAAACAGTTGAGCAAGCAGTCGATCCTCCTCAAGAAGTAGTTGAAAAAGAAGTAACTATACCCCCTAAAGAGGTAATTCCAGAACCAATTAAAAAAGTGTTGACAGAAAAGGAATCTACTGTTGCTGTTCCTGAAAAGAATGAGGAAAAAAAGATTCAACAGCCAATAACAGAAACTGCAGAGCCTGATTCAAAACCCGAACCTGTCAAAGAGATTCCCAAAATTTCAGAAGTGACCAAAAGTGTCGTTTCGAGTTTGTTGAACAATAAGACAGAAGAGGGCGAGGCTACACAGGGAGAAGGAGATGATTTGGTTCAAGGCGATAAGGGTAAGCTTGAGGGAAATCCTTATTCGAGCAGTTATTATAACAATTTTGGACTGGGAGGACAAGGAAAAGGATACGGTCTAAATGGAAGAAACCTTCAGTCGAATGGTAAAGTTGTACAAGATTGTAATCAGGAAGGGACGGTGGTTGTCCGAATAACAGTAAACAACAGTGGAGATGTAATCCAAGCAGAGCCAGGTGTGAAAGGGAGTACCAATACCCATCCATGTTTATTGGATCCAGCAAAAAAAACAGCCTTACTTCATAAATGGTTCCCTGATAGTAAGGCTCCGGCAGAGCAGATAGGCTTTGTCGTTATTCAATTTAAATTAGGAGAATAGTGTTGAAATCATATCAAGACACTTTAGATTGGATGTTTTCAAAGCTTCCGATGTATCAAAGAGTAGGCAAAGCAGCATATAAGCCCGGTCTAGAAAGTATGCTACATCTTGATGCGTATTTGGGCAAACCTCATCAGTTGTTTAAATCGATTCACGTAGGAGGAACTAACGGGAAAGGTTCAACCTCTCATCTTATTGCATCGGTCTTAGAAAGTTCAGGATACAAAGTAGGTCTTTATACCTCACCTCATTTACTGGATTTTAGAGAACGGATTAAAATAAATGGCATACAAATTGAGAAAGAAGAAGTAATTCGATTTATCGATCATCACAAAGCATATTTTGAAGCTCATAAGACGTCATTTTTTGAAATGACCGTTGGTTTGGCATTTACCTATTTTAACACGAACAAAGTAGATTATGCAGTTGTTGAAGTTGGTCTTGGGGGACGATTGGACGCAACTAATGTGATTACTCCAGTTCTTTCTGTTATTACAAACATTGGGTTGGATCATATGGATTTTTTAGGAACCACTCGCCCTGAAATTGCTGCTGAAAAAGCAGGAATTATCAAAGCCTCAGTTCCTGTTGTAATTGGAGAAAAAGAAGATGAAACTCAAAGGGTTTTTGAGCAAATTGCAAAGCGTAATACTGCACCCTTACTTTTTGCTAAACCCTTGGATATGAAATTTGAAACTGATTTGAAAGGAGGGTATCAAGAGCACAATATACGTACCGCATTAAACGCTCTTAAACAGCTTTCAGACCAAAAAGTAAACTCTAGAACAACAAGACTAGGACTAAAAAATGTAATCACGAATACAGGGCTTCAAGGGCGCTGGCAGCGTATATCCGAGAAACCAGAAATAGTGCTTGATGTAGGCCATAATAAAGAGGGGCTCTCTTTAATAATGGAGCAACTAAATGATTTGAGATATGAAGAATTGCATATTGTATTAGGTTTTGTGAAAGGTAAAAATGTAAATGAATTAATTTCACTTTTTCCAAAAGAGGCTACATTTTACCTCTCTAGTCCAAATATAGAGAGGGCCTACCCTTTGGAGATTCTAAAAGAAGACTTGATGAAGAGTCAACTTAAGCTTAATTATTTTGAGTCAGTCGAAGATTCTTTTGAATATGCAAAATCAAAGGCAGCTTTAAATGATTTGGTGTTGGTTTGTGGAAGTACTTTTGTGGTTGCAGAAGTTTTGTCTTATTTAAATTATGAAAAGTCTTAAAATATGAGAAGGAATAGTAGAGAATTAGTTGAGATATTTTATATTTGCCATCTCATTGAAAAAACAATGGGCGCTTAGCTCAGTTGGTTCAGAGCACCTCGTTTACACCGAGGGGGTCGGGGGTTCGAATCCCTCAGCGCCCACATCAAAAAAACCCCAACTACTAGTTGGGGTTTTTTTGTGGAAAAGATTTTATAAAAGAAGGAAAAGATACCAGTGGTATTAGTGTTAAAACTTCGACTACTGTAGTTTTATTATTTTCTGATTCTTATTGTTTTTTTAATGTATTCACTCTCCGATTAATTCCTCCCCACCTCCACACAGTATTCAAAATAGATAGTTCCAGGCACCACTCATCAATCCTAGCGCTAGTTTGAATCTTAAGTTAGTAATTCCAGCACCTAATAATACCCCGATGTTATCTGTAGTAAGAGTAGGTTAAATAAGAGTTTTTTTTCGT
This sequence comes from Flavobacteriaceae bacterium, assembly GCA_029249225.1. Classification (GTDB taxonomy): domain Bacteria; phylum Bacteroidota; class Bacteroidia; order Flavobacteriales; family Flavobacteriaceae; genus MS024-2A. The sequence goes on along the minus strand of JAQWHT010000079.1, from coordinate 22,507 downwards.
TTCATAGACTCTGGCGACTTTCAACAATCAATAAAATAAGATTTTAACAAGAATTTAAGGTTAGGCCATGTAACTTTTTAAGATTCAAGTAGTCTTATATATAAATTTGGTTTTAGTAATCTGCCCGTGTCTGTTTTTCATTTTGATATTTAGTTTAGATTGTTTGATAAAAACTCTTAGTTAACGGGCAGATTTTTTTTCTCTACATTTTATCTTAGTTTTATAAGTAATACATTAGATAAAATTTACCTCGTGAAAAAAATTGGAGTTACTGATCGTCTTTCTTTTTTGATTTTGGCTGTTTTCTATAGCATCACTTTTTTAGTTGGCTTTTTTCATGTCACTAATCAAAAAACTACAGATAGGACTCATCGATCAGATTCCAAAAAATTAATCCATTTGGTGCTTATTCAGTTTCAGCCCTCAATAAGTTCAAGTGATTTACAGTTGGTTTCAGACGGAGCTTATAGTTTACAGCAAATAGAAGGTGTGGAAGAATTGAATTTTGGTCAGAATACTTCTCCAGAAGGTCTTAATAAGGGGTATACACATAGCCTAACCATGAAGTTTAACAAGGCTGTAGACAGAGACAGTATATATTTGCCTCATCCTATTCACCAAAATTTTGTAAAATTATTTGTACCCTTAACAGAGTCTGTATTGGTGTATGACTATTGGGAGTAAAGAGGTTTAAGCACCAATTAATTTTTTAATCTTAGCTTGTTCTTCTTTTGCGAGTTCTGGATCAACAAGTATACGGCCACTGTGTTCGTCCATAATTATTTTGCTTCTTGAGGCAATTTCGAGTTGAACTTGAGGCGGAATAGAAAAGTATGAACCTCCAGAAGCACCACGCTCTACAGGAACAATCGCCAAGCCGTTTTTTACACTTCCTCTGATTCGTTTGTATGCAGAAATTAATCGTTCTTCGATTTGCTTTTCAAACTCAGAAGATTTTTTTTGCAATAAATCCTCCTCTTTATGTGTCTCCTTGAGTATTGCATCAAGTTCACCTTTTTTTGCTTTCAGGTGAGCATTACGTTCTTCGAGACGTTCGTTAATGCCATATAAAGATTCTTGCTTCTGTTCAATTCTAGCTTTGTGTTCCTTTATCTTTTTATCGGCAAGTTGTATCTCTAACTCTTGAAACTCTTGTTCTTTTACAATAGAATTATATTCTCTATTGTTACGAACATTTTTAAGTTTCTCTTCGTATTTTTTCAATAATTCTTTCGCTGTCTCAATCGTTTGTTTGTGATCTGATATCTCATGTTCATCTTCTTTAACCTCAGCTTTGACTTTATCTAATCGGGTATTGAGTCCAGCAATTTCATTTTCTAGATCTTCTACTTCCAAAGGAAGTTCTCCTCTTAAATTTTTAATTTCATCGATACGAGAGTCAATGAGTTGTAAGTCATAAAGGGCTCTCAATTTTTTTTCGACAGTTACTTCAGTTTTTTTAGCCATAATTAAAAATAATTAACAGGATTTGTTTTTGTGCGTGATAAAACGATTGCAAAATTAGGCATTTTTTTGATAAGATAATCAAATATCAGATTTTTGGTAAACTGCTCACTTTCATAATGTCCAACATCTATGAGTAATACTTCTGTTTCACCCTGATAAAATTGATGATATTTCAAGTCGGCAGTGATGAAAGCATCTGCTTTTTGTTGTTTTGCTTGGGAGATGGCAAAACTTCCAGAGCCACCAAGAACAGCAATAGTTTGTATTTTTCTTCCAATTAATGGACTGTGACGTATCCCTTTAGGATTGAGTTTAGTTTTAATCAAATTAAGAAACATTTCCTCGTCCATTGATTGCTTTAATGAGCCAATTCTCCCCATGCCTATACTGGGTAAGGTATTGTCAAGACTATAGATTTCAAAAGCAACATTCTCATAAGGGTGGGAAGTTAAAAGAGCTTTTTCAACCAAGGGACTTAAATGAGATTCAAAGACAACTTGAATTTGAGTTTCATCGACATTAATTTTCTCTAGAGGCTTACCTAGATGAGGTGTACTCGCTTCATTTCCTTTAAATTGTCCTCTACCTTCTAAAGTAAAACTGCAATCAGAATAATTTCCAAGTGCCCCAGCACCGGCTTTATGCAACGATTCAAGGACTTTACCACTGTGTTCTTTTGGCACATAAGTATTCAGTTTTTTAATTCCTGAGGGCTTAGGGATTAGTACTTTACTATTTGAAACACCAAGTTTTTCTATCAGAACTTTATTTACTCCTTCGGGATGATTATCTAAACGTGTGTGTAATGCAAAAATAGCAATATCATGTCGGATTGCTTTCAGTACCACCCGTTCTACGTAGTCTTTACCTGTAATTTTTTTTAAACCTGAAAAAATAATTGGATGAAAACAAATAATTAAATTGCATTTTTCGGTTATTGCTTCGTCTACTACTCCTTCGATACAATCGAGACTAACTAGTATTCCAGAACACTCACCAGAGGGATCTCCCACTAATAATCCAACATTGTCAAAGTCCTCTGCGTAGGCAGGAGGAGCCCATTGATCCACTATATTGATGATATTTTTTATCGTTGTCATAGAACCTATTGATCACAAATATAATATTTATCTTCATGGGCATGAATACGTGGCGAATTTTACTCTTTCCATTGGCTTTAATTTATGGACTAGCTACCTCAACTCGAAATAAATTATTTGACTGGGGGATTTTAAAAAGTCATCAAATTTCAATTCCAAGCATTGGGGTAGGGAATTTATCGGTAGGTGGAACGGGGAAGTCTGTTGTAATTGACTATTTGATTTCAAACTATCATAGAAACTTTAAGATTGGGGTTTTAAGCAGGGGGTTTGGCCGTATAACCCGTGGGGTTGTAGTTGCAGACCAAACGAGTTCAGCATCTACTATTGGAGATGAACCTTTTCAATTTCACTCAAAATATTCTGATATCTCTCTGGTAGTTGCCGAAAAAAGAATTCAAGGAATGAATAGGTTGAATCAAATGAATCGTCAATTGGATTTAATTCTTTTGGATGATGTTTTACAGCATCGGTATATAACCCCCTCTTTAATCATTTTGACAACAACTTTTGATAAACCTTATTTTTCGGATTCGATTTTACCTGTGGGAAATTTAAGAGAATTGAAATCAGGAGCTCAAAGAGCTAAAATGATTTTTGTTACAAAATGTCCAATGAATTTGACTCAAGTACAGATGGATCTCTTTACACGAAAATTGAATTTGAATCCTGATCAAAAACTGTTTTTCACCAGAATAAAATACAGTAGATTAATTAAAAACACAATCACTGAGCTTCCGTTGAAAGAATTGAAAAACAATTTTGTACTTGTAACAGGGATTGCGAACCCCTCTCCGCTCGTAAAGTATTTGAAAGAGTTGAATTTAAAATTTCATCATCTTGAATTTTCAGACCATCATATTTTCACTCCGAATGATCTTTCAAGAATCAATATGTTGAACAAGCATGGAACTATACTTACTACTGAAAAAGATTTTACACGCTTAAATCCACTAATTGAAAACAATAGTCTTTTTTACCTACCCATCACCATGGAATTTATCAATCCAATAATGGAGACTCAATTCAAAGAATATTTAAATAGAAGTCTTTAAGCAATGTGTTTATGTGCTTTATACGAAGATCTTACTAAAGGTCCACTTTCAACATGTCTGAAGCCTAAATCTAAAGCAAAAACCTCCAACTTCTTGAAAACATCTGGAGTGATAAATTGCTGAACGGGAAGGTGTTTTTTACTCGGTTGTAAATATTGACCGATAGTTACAACATCAACATTAACTTTTCTTAAATCATGAAGGGCTTCCATAACTTCGTCTTCTTTTTCTCCAAGACCCAGCATAATACCTGACTTAGTTCTTTCAATTCCCTCTTCTTTCAGATATCGAAGTACTTCAAGGCTGGTGTCATATTTTGCCTGAACACGAACTTTTCGCGTAAGTCTTCTAACAGTTTCAATATTATGAGAAACAACTTCAGGTGCGACCTTAATGATGCGGTCAATGTTTCTAGTATTTCCCTGAAAGTCTGGAATAAGGGTTTCCATTGTAGTTTGAGGACTTATTCTTCTGACTGCATTCACAGTTTCAGCCCAAATAATGGAGCCCATATCTTTTAAGTCATCACGGTCTACAGAGGTGATAACCGCGTGTTTAATGTTCATTATTTTAATGGAATTGGCAACTTTTTCAGGTTCAGCCCAATCTACGGAGCTAGGTCTTCCAGTTTGGACCCCACAAAACCCACAAGAGCGGGTACAAATGTTACCCAAAATCATGAAGGTGGCGGTTCCTTCTGCCCAACACTCACCCATATTGGGACAGCTACCAGAGGTGCAAATTGTATTTAATTTATACTTGTCAACCAGTCCTCGGAGTTCGGTATATTTTTTCCCTGTAGGGAGTTTTACACGAATCCAGTCTGGTTTTTTTTGATGCTTAACTTGTTTTTCTTTTACCTCCATCGTCCTTCTTTTGTGCAAAGATACAAACTCTTATTTAGAGACTCAAAAGATAAAAGAGGGTAAATCCAGTTAAGAATAAGATTCCTACAACACTTAAGATTCGCAATCCTTTTTTAGGTTGATGTTCTTTTGGCATAGCTTTACTTATGACTAAACGGTAGTTTAAAAAAGAATAAAGAGGAGCGGTCATAAAAGAAAGGACAGTTGCAATTTGAACTAACTGTCCCATTTCGGAAAGCAGAAAAAGGAAAATCGCTGCTGTACCAAAAGTGAGTATGATCATCCAAGGGAGGTAGTAATTTTTTTCTTTGGAAAAAAGTAATTGAATGGTTTTAGACATTGCTCTTGGAGATGCATCCAAGGTAGTTAGCGTTGTGCTTAGCATAGTAGTAAAGGCGGCAATACCTATAATTCCATAGGCAGCCTGGCCTAGGTTACTGGTGTAAAGTTCAATTAATTGTTGAGCGAATTCACCCCCTTGATTTGAAAACTGCGATCCTGATCCAAACATGACCAATGCTCCTAATCCTAAAAAACAAAGAGCGAGTAGAATAGTAGCAATGTAGCCCACATTAAAATCAAACAGACTATCTCTCAGTGAATTATTAGCTTGTGTTTTGTTTTTTTCTATGGTCCAGATTGAATGCCAAATCGAAATATCTAGAGGAGCAGGCATCCAACCTAAAAAGGCAATAAGAAAGAGTAGTCCCGAAGAATCAGGGAACACTTGTTGAAATGACAAAGGGGTATCGTTTTTTGCAAAAGCAACACTTACGGCTAAAATACTACTGATCGCTAAAGTGACCATAATTACCTTGATCAGTTTGTCAAGCCACTGATATTTCCCGAGAATGAGAATTACACTACAAGAAAGGGTAATAATGATTCCCCAAGTAACAATGTTTGATGTCAATCCAAAAAGAGTTGAGGCTAGGCCAGCTGTAACAATAGTCACAGCACTTTGAATTGTAAACATAGTTGCTATGTTCAAAATAAAATACACCCACAGATACCCTTTCCCTAATTTAAAATACCCATCGAGAAGGGTTTCTCCGGTTGCCTGAGCGTACCGAGGGCCATATTGAAAAAATGGATATTTAAATAAATTGATCAATAACAATGCCCAGACTAACCCCCAGCCAAAATCTGCACCAGCACGAGTAGATTGAACTAAGTGGGAAACTCCGATAGCGGCTCCTGCAAACAAAAGGCCAGGACCTAATTTGGATAAGTTGAATTTACTCACGATTTAATTTATTTGCTAGCATTTTTTTAGCTCTAAACAGTTTGACTCTGACTGTAGATGCAGACTCATCTAAAACTTGTTCGATTTGTTTAAGGGTCAAATCATCAAAGTATCGAAGTTTGAGAATGGTTCTGTAGTCTTTTTTTAATGATTTTATTTGTATCAAAACATGATCCAAATCCTGATTTGAAATTAAGAGTTCTTCAGGTGAAGGTTCAAGACTTGTGATTTCGTGTGAATTAAAGTCTGAAACTTGATTTGTTTTTTCTGATTGTTTTTTTGAACTCCTGAATTTATCAATGTGATGATTTTTTGCAATGGTCATTATCCAAGAAACAAATGCTAATTTGTTATCAAAGCTCTCTATTCGATCAAATGCTTTAGAAAAAGTTTCTATAGCAAGCTCTTCAGCATTCGTGGGATCAGCAGTCCTAGAAACCAAAAAAGAATACACGGGATCCCAATATTTATTGAAAAGGGTATTGAAGGCAAGTTGGTCATTTGCTTTTGCTTTATCAATAACTTCTTTTTCCCGATACATTGACAAATAGTTTCTTAATTGTTGAGGGGTGCTGGATTTTTACAATCTGCTTCTTCAGGCATTTTTCCGCATAGTCCACAGGGTTGATTGTCTTTATTGAGAAAAGGACTTTGACTGGCACAAGTACCCGCAAACTCTCCATTTTTCTTCGCCCATATTTTGATCGAGATTCCAGCAAAAGCAAGAAATAAAAGGCCAAATGTGATTAAAAAAAGCTCCATGAAGTTTCAATTGAACTTCAAAAATACTAATCTTTATTAGAACCTACTTAAACTGCTTCTAATTGTAGGAAAATACCTACAATCAAAGTCTTATCAAAAAACCCAAATATTACTAAATAGTAACCGAAAACAACACAATATCAACACCTGATTTATATTATTTAAAAAGGAGGTGTTTTATTATCAAATTTGAATCTGGCAAATCGTTTACATCCAACCTTGGAAGTATTCTCTAAATGACAGTCATTGGAACAAAGCACTTTGTCTAAAATCCTTTTCAAAAAATATTTTAGAATACAGCCCCTATGAGTTTTTCAATTCAAATAATGCTGAGGAATGGAATGCGGTTGTAAAACGTGCGGCTAGACTTTTTTCTAACACAAAGTCTTTTCCTTCCAGTTATAGAAAATTTAAAAGATTTGTCAAAAAGCATAATCATAGGGATCCTTTAAAACATCAGCTTAATGATGCAAATATTTTGAGTAGGACTCTCCAAAATTATTTATCCCAAGGAGTCACCAAAGTTGGGATATCTCCAGGTCAATCAACTTTAATGTTTATTGAAAAATGGAGACTTCACAAGATCTTTAAACCAGAAGTTTATGAAACGCCACAATTAGATTTTCGCTATCATGCACTTTTGGCCTACATCAATGCAAATAGATCAAAAAAGTATATTGAGTTATTAGCCAGTGAAAACAAATATCAGCCTTCATCAAAAAGGATTCTGTTTCCTGAACCTTACAAGGGTTTTCAAGATGATGTGGAATATCATATACATTCTGTTTTGGTATCCCACAAAAAGGTTAGTAAGTTGATCAGTAGTAGAAGACATAAAACTAAAAATGGAGACAAACAATTCGAAAACTTATGCTTGTCCGTAAGAGGGTCTTTACATAAAGAAACCATACTTGGCAAAAGAAGATCACCCGAAGATCAAAGAGAGGCGTATCATATCAGAAAAAATCTAGCTCAAATAAAGACAAAAAAACAGGTGTTAAAAATCGTAGATCCAACCATACGTAATAGAGTGTTAGAAGCAATTGAGGATGCCGGAGGATTTTGCGGTGAAGCCATACCAACTAAGGTGTTTTTCTCAAAAAATAGAGATGGATATTCTGTGCCGAATCTATTCCTTACGAATACAAAGGGAGATCAGGTTCCTATTAAAAGTGTACGAATTCGAGAAATATTAAGTGGGGTCGTTCAGTTGAAAGAGGGACTCAATCAATATGTGAATTTGAGAAATAATCATCATGTTCTTATTTATTTAAATCACGATCAGCAATACTGTGAACAAGTGGTTACTTTTTGGGAAGCTATTAGAAGATACAGATTTGGAGAACCAATTTTCCAACTCCCTGAAGATGGAGAAGAATTTGTTACAACTCTTCAAATCAATGACTTATTTCTTCTTGACCTCGAAGAAACAGAGTTAAACCTTAAGTATGAGTCAAAAAGTTTTTTAGCAAAACATCTTTATCGTGTTCAAAAACTATCTAGTAAGTTTTATGAATTTAGACTTGTTCATCATAATGATACTAGCTCAACAGAATTTCCGTATTATATTAGAATTAACAATTTTGGATTGCGTAAAACAGGTTGGGTTACACACAATCCAATTAAAGTATGGATGAATGCAATAGGTAAACTATCTATAAAAGATGAAACAAACGAATTTAAAAACGCAATAAAAAACTATTCATGAAGCTAACCCCTTTCCCAATTTCGCCCTACAAAAAGTAGTAAAGCATTAATAAATATGCTTATGGCATACAACAACATTCATTAAATAAATATAGTGTTGTGGTTTGATTGAATTATTGGAGAAAGGGGTTTTTTTATGATTTTAAAACAAATCATTACGCGCATTCCAAACAAAGTTTAAATAATAAAATCCGAAAGCTAGACCAATAATAAACTTGAGAAAAACCCCTGATAAAAATCCAATAAGAGATCCTAGAGCAGCTTTAAACGCCCCTTTGTTGTTATTTTGATTCACAATAAGCTCTCCTATAAAAGCCCCCATAAAAGGTCCAATCAGTATTCCCAAAGGACCTAAAAATAGTAGTCCTATCAACAATCCTACACTAGCTCCATAGGTGCTGCCTTTTCCACCTCCAAATTTTTTTGCGCCTGCTATGGGGATAAAAATATCAAGTAAAAATATTAAAAGGGCGATTGAAAAGCTGATGAGTAAAAAAGGGGTGGAAATATTAACAACTTTGACAAAGCTTAGTGAAAATAATCCAATCCAAGATGTGAGTGGACCAGGAATAATAGGAATAAAGCTGCCTACGATTCCTAGAAAAATAAAAAGTCCTGAAATACATACTAACAGAAGGTCCATAAGTGTATACAATTGATTTAGATGAGTAAAACGGAGCTAAATAAGCTCCAAAATAAATAAAAATTGTAACTTTATTTGATAATTTTCAACAAATGCAGGCCTTCTCAAGACTTAAAACTCTTTTTTTTATTTGTTCTATATCAAATTTACTTTTAGGCTGTCATTTATTCCAGTCAACAGCGGTTTCAAGTCAAGAAATTTTAGTTGCCTCCAAGTGGTCTTCTGAGGATATTGGTCCTAGTTTCGTAGCTTGCGATGAGTTTGATGTAGAAGAAATGAAGAATTGTTTTGAAAATATTGTTTCTACCACCCTGAGCGATTATCTTACAGGAACCCTATTAGAAGCAAATCAGAGTATCGAAGAAGAACTTTTATTAATAATTGTAGTAGATCATGAGGGTTATTTTTCTTTAGGAGAAGTGGATTTCTCAAATGCTTTGTTAGATGCAATTCCTACACTTAGAGAGATTTTAGAAGAGGCTGTTCATCAACTTCCTCAAGCAAAACCAGCAATTAAGTCCAATGTGGGAATATTTGTGTCTTCACAATTTCAGCTGCCTCTTCGAATAGTCGCACAGGAAAAAAACTAATGCAGGAAGAACAAATTATTTTGGGTGTTGATCCAGGAACAACAATAATGGGATTTGGATTGATTGCGGTGAAGAATGATAAGATGAGAATGATTCAGATGCATGAGTTACATCTTAAAAAATACGATAATCATTTTCTGAAACTGCACCATATTTTTAAGAGAACTATTGAGTTAATTGACGAGTATCATCCTGATGAAATGGCACTTGAAGCTCCTTTTTTTGGAAAAAATGTACAGTCTATGCTTAAGTTAGGAAGGGCTCAAGGTGTTGCCATGGCAGCAGGCCTGTCCAGAGAGTTGACCATCACAGAATATTCCCCAAAAAAAATTAAAATGGCAATTACCGGAAATGGAAACGCTTCCAAAGAACAAGTAGCTAAAATGCTTCAGCAACTCCTAAAAATTAAAACCTTGCCTAAAAATTTAGATGCCACTGATGGCTTGGCTGCTGCTGTATGTCATTTTTACAATATGGGTAAACCGACCAATGAAAAAAATTATTCAGGTTGGAGTGCTTATGTCAGTCAGAATCCAAAGAAAATCAAATCCTAATCCAGGGTATTTCTGATGTCAAATCTCTACTTCCATTACCCGTTTTGTAAACAAGCTTGCCATTACTGTAATTTTCATTTTTCTACAAGTATTAAACATAAAGACACCTTATGGGAGGCAATGAAAATGGAATTGAAATTACGTTCCAAAGAAATGATCTCACCTATCGAAAGTATTTATTTTGGAGGGGGTTCACCCTCTTTAATAAATCCTAAGTCTATTAAAGAATTAATAGACTTGACAAAACAGAATTTCACATTGTATTCTGAAGTTGAGATAACACTAGAAGTAAATCCTGATGATGTTAATGAATCCTATTTGATTGAACTGAAAAAGGCTGGAATCAATCGACTTAGTCTAGGGGTTCAATCTTTTCTAGATCGAGATTTAACGTTGATGAACAGAGCTCATCGAAGTGATCAAGCACTCGTTGCTTTAGAGTTAATTTCAAAAATTTTCGTCAACTATTCGCTGGATTTAATTTATGGGATGCCTTATTCAAGTATCACAGAATGGGAACAAAACCTTGAGGCTGCATTGGATTTTAATCCGCCACATATTTCTGTCTACGCGCTCACCGTGGAAGAAAAGACAGCTCTTTTTCATCAAGTCAAACAAGGAGAAGTTCTATTGTTGCCTGAGGAAGCGGTTGAAGCACAATATCAATTAATGGTAAAAAAGTTGGAAGGGTTAGGTTATCTTAATTATGAGTTTTCAAATTTTGGAAAACCGAATTTTTTCTCTGTGAATAATCAAAATTATTGGAAAGGGAAACCCTATTTAGGAATAGGTCCTGCAGCACACAGTTTCGATGGTTTTCAGATTAGAAGGTGGAATGTTTCAAGTAATCTCATCTATCTAAAGTCTATTGAACAGGGAAAACTGGCTTTTGAGGAAGAACAACTTAGTCAGAAAGATCGCTATAACGAATACCTTATGACAGGCTTAAGAACACTTGAAGGGATTTCGCTTGTATACGTTCAAAAAACTTTTGGAAAACGCTATGCCCTTTACCTAGAAGAACAAGCCGCACGTCATTTATCAGAACAATTTTTCTTTTGGGATGGGGATCACTTAAAAGTTTCAGCAAATTCAAAATTTTTGACAGACGGCTTAGCTGCTGACTTATTTATGGTTTAAGTCTGTTCTTTTCTTAATTTAATATAATGCTCATAAAACTTTGGAATGGTTTCAATTCCTCTGAAGAAATTAAAAAGCCCATAATGTTCATTTGGGGAATGAATGGCATCTGAATCCAAACCAAAGCCCATTAAAATTGACTTAACACCCAACACATTTTCAAACATGGGCACAATAGGGATGCTTCCTCCCCCTCGACTAGGTATAGGTGGGATTCCAAAGGTGTCCAGATAAGCCTGATGAGCAGCCTGATAGGCAAGACTATCTGTTGGAGTCACATAGGCGAAACCTCCGTGATGTGTTTGAACTTCAACCGTAACACCCTTAGGGGCTATAGATTTAAAATGGTTACTAAATAATTTACCGATCTGATTCCAATCCTGATCAGGCACTAAGCGCATAGATATTTTGGCATGAGCCTTACTGGGAATGACTGTTTTAGCTCCTTCCCCTGTGTAGCCTCCCCAAATACCATTTACATCAAGTGTTGGGCGAATGGTTCGTCTTTCTTCGTTGGAAAAGCCTTCTTCACCCACGACTTCATTTATTCCAATCGAGTCTATAAATTCATTCAGACTAAAAGGAGCTTTTGCCATAGCATCTCTTTCTGTTTGTGAAAGCTCTTTGACCGTGTTGTAAAATCCAGGTATCGTAATTCTTTTTTGATCATCGTGTAATTGGGTAATCATTTCACAAAGAACATTAATTGGATTCGCTACGGCACCTCCGTATAATCCGGAATGTAAATCTCTATTTGGACCGGTTACTGTAACTTCCATATAACTCAACCCTCTCAAACCTGTAGAGATGGAAGGTTGTTCCTTGGAAATCATTCCAGTATCAGAGATGAGAATGACATCACATGCCAATTTTGTTGTATTATTTTTCACAAAAGCTTCAAGGTGATCACTACCAACTTCTTCTTCACCTTCAATCATGAATTTAATATTACAACCCAATTTCCCTTCGTTCTTCATGATTTCAAATGCTTTGATATGCATAAACATCTGACCTTTATCATCACATGCACCTCGTGCAAAAACTGCACCCTCTGGATGTAAAGAGGTTGTCTTAACTATTGGTTCAAAGGGGGGGCTATCCCACAACTCAATGGGATCTGGTGGCTGCACATCATAATGACCATAAACTAAGACTGTTGGTAGATCTTCATTGATGAGGTATTCTCCGTAAACTATAGGATGACCAGCAGTAGGAATGATTTCTGTGTGTGCACAACCCACCTTACGTAGGGAATCATTTACCCATTCAGCAGCTTTAGTAACCTCATCTTTATATGCAGGATCTGCACTTACTGATGGAATTTTTAAAAAAGTCATCCATTCTTCTAGGTAGCGTTTTTGGTCAGTGGTTAATGTCATCATAATATTTCTTTTCAAATCGTCACAAAGCTAACCAATGTATTTTTTTTAATAGAAGAAAATTAATAGGAAAACTTAGTTATATTTGTCCTCCCACATGCGGGTGTGGTGAAATTGGTAGACACGCTAGATTTAGGATCTAGTGCTTCACGGCGTGGGGGTTCGAGTCCCTTCACCCGCACATTTTAAACCTCTGTTTTAACAGAGGTTTTTTATTTTTAACTCATTTTTCTCTCCCTTATGAGTCTCAATTCAGTTTTTACTTTAATATATTTAGGATTTAATTAGTATTTTATAAGAAAATTAATCTAAAAAAACATGCTCTACTTTAATTACTTTAAGTTGAATAGAAGCGCCAGGTTTATTGGCATAGTGTTTTTTATTATCAGCTGCCAACAGTCAGAACAGGTAGATTTCAGTACCCAAATAAAACCAATAATCAATAGCAAATGCATTTCCTGTCATGGGGGCGTAAAAAAGAATGCAGGATTTAGTTTTTTGTTTGAAAAAGAAGCGTTGGGAACTACAAACGAAGGATCACCCGCTATCATTCCTGGGGATGCTAAAAATAGCCGAGTGATTCAACGACTTCATGAGACAGACTTAGAACTAAGGATGCCCTATGAAAAACCAGCTTTAAGTAAGGAAGAAATTGAGTTGTTTACCCGTTGGATTGATCAGGGGGCTCAATGGGGAACTCACTGGGCGTATATTCCTCCCCTAAAAACAAGACTCCCTGAGGTAGATTCAAAATTTAAGCAAGATAATTTTCTACTAACACCAATCGATTATTTTGTAGCGGCTAGAATGGAGGATATTAACCTATTTCCTAGTAGGCAAGCTGAGTCAGATGTTCTGGCACGTAGGGCTGCTTTTGATATTACCGGTTTACCTCCTGATCAAAGACTCTTTGATCTTTACACAACAGAAAAAATTAGCTACGAACACTATCTTGACAGCTTATTAGCACAAACTAGTTTTGGAGAAAAATGGGCAAGTTGGTGGCTTGATCTAGCACGCTACTCTGACACAAAAGGCTATGAAGCCGATCGCGGAAGATCGATCTGGAAATACCGAGATTGGGTGATCAAAGCTCTCAACAAAGATTTAAGGTTTGATGAGTTTACTATAGAACAATTAGCCGGAGACCTTCTCCCAAATCCATCTTTTGATCAATTACTTGCTACAGCTTTTCATAGAAACACGATGAACAATGATGAAGGAGGGACTTCTGATGAAGAATACCGTACCGCAGCTGTGATTGACCGTGTTAATACTACTTTTGATGTGTTTCAGAGCACAACTATGAGTTGTGTTCAATGCCATGACCATCCTTATGATCCATTTCGTCAAAAAGAATACTATCAACTGTTGTCATTTTTCAACAATACTCGGGATGAAGATCTTACGGACGAATCCCCAAATCTTCGTTCTTATTCAGAAGAAAATAATCAAAAAGTTCAGTCTATTTTGTCATGGATATCAAAATATGGTGATCAACAAACTCACAACTTTTACCGTGATTTTTTCCAGTTTTTAGAACCCAAATACCAAGCACATAACAGCACTTCGTTGAATCCTGATCTAGCATATGTTTCAGGGGTGACCCTCTCTATGCGCAATAAAGGACAGGCAGTGTACAGAAATGTAAATACGAAAGGAAATCAAAATATGTATTTTAAATACAGTAAAACTACTCATAATACGGATCTGATTTTTCGTAAAAATAGTCCTAAAGGTGAGGTAATCGGGAGTATTCGGTTAAATGATCCTAAAGATCCTCAGTTTGCTAATCCAAAAAATCAGTATGCTAAACTTAAAATAAAAGCAATAGATGGCTTTTTTGATTTATTTATAGAAACAAAGAACCCTTCTTTAAAAACCAAAAGAGAAAATGGATACCGCTATGATGATCTTGCAGCATCTCTTCACTGGTTTTCATTTGTTCCTGAACTTCCCGCTAAAAACAAAAGAGGCTTTTCTTCTGTTGAGGCTGCTATGAATACTGTGCTAAATAATCCTGAACATCTTACCCCAATCATGGTTGAGAATAAAGATTTTATGAAAAGGAAAACACAACTCTTTGATCGGGGGAGTTGGTTGAATAAAAAGGAAGAGGTTCAGCCTTCTGTTCCAACCACATTAAATCAATGGGATGAAGAGTGGGAAACAAATCGTCTTGGGCTAGCCAAATGGTTGGTCAACGAGGAGAATCCTCTTACTTCTCGAACACTTGTAAATAGGGTATGGTACCAAATTTTTGGGAAAGGGCTAGTGTTGACCTTAGAAGATTTAGGAACCCAGTCCGAACCTCCAACCCATCCTGCTTTATTAGATTGGCTAGCAGCTGATTTTGTAAGCACTAAAGAATGGAGTCTAAAGTCTTTTATCAAAATGGTCTTGATGTCGGCTACTTACAAGCAAAGTTCGGTCATAGAAGAAAATAAATACGGAGCTGATCCCGAAAATTTATATTATGCTCGTGGCAACAAATTGCGTTTAGATGCAGAAGAGATAAGAGATCAGGCTCTTTATGTATCCAATTTATTAAGTACTAAAAAGTATGGTCCAGGAGTTATGCCTCCTCAGCCAGAAGGGATATGGGAGCATGCCTACTTGGGGAATTTATGGAAAGAAAGTAAAGGAGAAGACCGATACCGTAGAGCGATTTATACTTATCTTAAACGCACTAGTCCTTATCCTTCCTTAATTTCTTTTGATGCGGGGAGTAGGGAGGTGTGTTTGGTAAGAAGAACTCCAAGTAACACTCCCTTGCAGGCCCTTGTAACACTCAATGATCCAGTTTTTTTGGAGGCTGCACTAAGTTTAGCATCCTTATATGCTCATTTACCAGTTCATGAAGCTGTCAAAAAAATGTATCGTAAGGCGGTTTATAAGGAAATAGATGGGGAAGTTTTGGAATTATTAGAAACCCTTTATTCTAATGCATTTCAGGATTTTGATCAAGTTCCAGAAAAACTTCAAAACTTTTTTAATCAAAAAACTTCTGTAGACAGAAAGATAGCTTCCCTAGCAATCATAGCAAATACTATTATGAATTTAGATGAATTTTTGACTCATGGATAACTTGAAAAAATTATTAATTGAGAATAAAGAGATGCAAGCCAGGCTAAATAGCAGGCGTCACTTTTTGAAGGATTGTACTCTTGGTCTAGGGGGAATCGCCCTGGGTAGCCTCTTAAACTCGTGTTCTTTTGACCAAAAAACAGTTTATGATTACAGTACACGTAGAGCTTTAAATCCAATGGCTCCGCTTGCTCCTCCTTTGTCTCCCAAAGTGAAAAGTGTGATCTATCTCCATATGGTAGGAGCCCCTTCTCAATTAGAATTGTTTGATTATAAACCTGAATTAGCAAAATTACATAACAAGCCCTGTCCAGAATCTCTAATCGAAGGAAAGGAATTTGCATTTATAGAGGGGGTGCCTAATATGTTAGGCCCCCAAGCTACTTTTTCTAAGGAAGGGGAATCAGGAAATTGGGTGTCCAATCACCTACCCCATTTTAAAAATGTTGTAGATGAGGTTTCTTTTTTAAAAGCAGTGCATACGGATCAGTTTAATCACGGTCCAGCACAATTATTAATGTTTACAGGAAGTGCTCGATTTGGAAGGCCCTCTTTAGGCTCATGGATAACTTACGGATTAGGGTCTGAAAATAATAACCTTCCTGGTTTTGTGGTATTGACTTCAGGTGGAACCCCAGATGCTGGAAAAAGTCTTTGGGGAAATGGCTTTCTCCCTTCTATCTACCAGGGTGTACACTGCCGCTCGAAAGGAGATCCGGTTCTCTACTTAAAAGATCCTAAAGGAGTTTCCAGAGACCTTAAAAGAAAAATTATTCAGTCAATTAATGAAATTAACTACAAAGAATATCAAAAGTTTCAAGATCCAGAGGTGTTAACTCGAATCAGTCAATATGAAATGGCTTATAGGATGCAAGTTTCTGTACCAGAAGTAATGAATATTAATGACGAACCTGAGTATATCAAAGAAATGTACGGGGTCAAGCCAGGTAAGGAGTCGCTTGCAAACAATTGTCTTTTAGCTCGTAAAATGGTTGAAAAAGGAGTACGTTTTGTACAACTATACGACTGGGGATGGGACTCACATGGAGCAAGTGAATCCGAAGCACTCAGTAAAGGTTTTTTGAATAAGTGTAGAGATATGGATAGACCAGTATCAGCACTATTACTCGATCTAAAACAGCGTGGTTTACTGGAAGAAACCCTTGTTGTTTGGGGAGGTGAATTTGGCAGAACACCCATGTGGGAAAATCGTGCAGGAATTCAAAACAGCCTCATCGGTAGAGATCATCAAGGAGAAGCATTTACCATGTGGATGGCAGGTGGAGGAGTAAAAAAAGGATATGTTCATGGTGAAACAGATGAAATTGGTTTTAGAGGTATCAATGGAAGGGTTTCGGTGCATGATGTTCAAGCAACTATTTTACATCTACTTGGCTTTGATCACGAACAATTTACTTTTGATTTTCAAGGAAGACCTTTTAGGTTGACTGATGTTGAGGGACGAGTAATACATGAGATTTTAGCTTAATCGAATACTACATGAGTTATTTTTATAAAATATTAATTCTTCTTGTTTTTATTTTTGAGACAGGATTTGCTCAGAATAAAATTTTATTTTTTCAACCCAATTGGGGTTTTGAAGGTACCTGGGAAGAGTTTTTTTTAAAGGCAAAAAATTCTGGATATGATGGGGTAGAGGTATGGTTTCCAACCAATCCCTCTTCTCAAAAAGAGATCTTTGAAGGGCTAAAAAAATACAATCTAAAAGTGATATACCTATGTGGAACCAACAATGGGATTCCATTTGATATGAGTTTAGAGGCCTATCGAGAGTATTTGAAAAAGGCAATTGACCAAAAACCATATGCTATTAATTCACATACAGGGAGTGAATTTTTAAGTTTTGAACAAAATATGGCGTTTTTAAGTGTAGCTACCGAACTGAGTACAAAACACAATATTCCAATTTATCACGAAACCCACCGGGGAAGATTCAGTTATTCATTACCTGAAACTAAAAAATATTTGGATTCCAATTCAATATTTAGCCTCACATTAGATGTGAGTCATTGGATGGTAGTTCACGAATCCTTACTCCAAAAACAACAAAAGCGATTAAATGAAGTATTAATTCGGACCAATCACATCCATGCTAGAGTTGGTTTTGAAGAAGGTCCCCAGGTGAATAACCCACAAGCTCCAGAATGGAAAAACACTTTGGATCGACATCTTGTACTATGGGAGGAAATTATTTTAAACCATTGGGAAGCTGGAAGTATACCCACTGTAACCACTGAATTTGGACCTCCAAATTATTTGCCTACAGAACCTTTCACTCAAAACCCTTTAAGTGATCAATGGGAAGCAAATGTTTTCATGATGAAAGCAATTAAAGAACACATGAATCACAAGAACTAATCTTATGGATGCTTTTTTAACATTTACTGGTCGTTTTCATCCTCTATTAGTGCATTTACCTATTGGCTTTATTTTACTTGCTTTACTTATCGAGTTTAATAGAAAGAATTTTAATGAATCAGAAAAAGTTTTAAAATTCACTTTGTTTTGGACAATAGTTAGCGGGGTGTTTTCATTGATTTCTGGTTTTTTTCAATATCAGCAAGAAGGATATTTATGGAAAACTATTCAAGCACATTTTTATTTTGGGATACTTACCCTTGTCCTATCAATAGGGTTTTATTTTTTTTTACGAAAACAAGCGTTTTTAATTCGTATTCCAAGACTTTTTTTTTCTGTGGGCTTATTGATTAGTCTGCTTCTGACAGGACATTTTGGCGGTACTATAACTCATGGGGAGAATCATTTAACTGAGCCTTTAAAAGAGTTGTCTTCTACCTTTTTATCTGGTGAAAGTAATGATTTTGAAGTTCAATTAAATGAAGATAATTATTTAGAACAACCAATGTATACCAGTTTAATAGCGCCTATATTATCACAAAAATGCATGAGCTGTCACAATCCTAAAAAGACTAAAGGCGAGCTGCAAATGCATACTTATAAAGCACTTCAAAAAGGAGGAAAAAATGGACTAATAGTTAATTATAAGAATCCTGAACAAAGTGAACTCTTTTTGAGAATTCACCTTCCCAAGGAAGAAAAAAAGCACATGCCGCCAAAATCAAAAAAACAATTGACTAAAGCAGAAATCAATATTATCAGTTATTGGATTGAAATAGGGGCACCTGAAAATCAAACCATAGGTCAGCTTGGTGTAGAACGCAATAAAATTGATGCTTTTTTCTCAAAAGAAAAAGAAAATTTCTACCCAGATGTGGTGCTTGATTCACCAGATACCAAAACCCTTGATCAGCTTCTTTCCAAAAATATTCTAGTTTCACCTGTTACTAAAGAATCTAACTTGCTTAATGTTAGCATGCTTAACTATCCTAATTTTGAAACTCAACAAATGGATATTTTACAGGGGATACAACAACATTTGGTCAGTATCGATTTAAGTTATAGTTCAGTCAATGATTCTATTTTTAATCGTTTAGCCCAATTCCCCAATTTGGTTCAAATTAAACTCAACCACACTAAGGTTAGTGGAGAGGGAATGAGTCAGCTAAGTGCTTTAAAGCGACTGAAAAAGCTCTACCTTGTTGAAACCTCCCTCAAAGGATCTAACCTTCCACAACTTTTAAATCTTCCCGCTATAGAACAAGTTTTTGTCTACCAGTCGAAAAGAAACCTAACAGAAGAGATTGAATTAACTCCAAAACTTAAGGGTATTATTAAACTTGGAGACTATATTTTGCCAAAACTAGCTTCAGATGATATAGTGTATTGATGAAGATTTATACAGCCGCTTTTTATTTTAAATGATGAAATATAATATCTTAGATTTTAATGGATGAAAAGCCTAAACTAAGTCGTCAAATGGGGTTGTTTGCTGTTGTAGCAACGGGTGTTTCTTCCATGGTAGGTGCTTCAATAAATGTGGTTCCTTTTATGATTCACAGAAGTGTTCCGTTGATAGGGCCTAATGTTCTTTGGGCTTTTATTTTTGCTGCTATTCCTGCTCTTTTTGCGGGTTTGGCCTATGCAATTTTATCTTCTGCTATGCCAAGGGCAGGAGGAAGTTATCTCTATGTAAGTAGAGGTTTGAATCCTTATCTTGGTTTTGCAGCTAGTTTTTCGCAATGGTTTGGGTTGTCAATTGTAATAGGAGTTATAGCCTATATATCCATTCCTTTTTTACGTGATATCGCCTACAGTTATGAATTCTTTTCTCTTTCCAGTCTTTTAGAGGTTTCCTGGATTCGAGTAAGCCTATCTTTATGTTTTATTTGGAGTTTTGTATATGTGAATATCAAAGGGATTAAATCATACACTAATTTATTGCTCCCCATGGTCATTGTTATTTTTAGCTTAGGAAGTATTGTGATTTTAGCAAGTCTCTTCTTTGAGGTGGATGATTTTTTAGTTGCTCTAGAACAAAAAGAAGGCCTTTCACATATTGTGCCTCCCCAACCGGATTTCAAATGGTATGCTTTTTTTTCTGCTGCTGCTGTCATGTTTTCCAGTTTTATTGGCTTTGATGCAATTGCTCAAACTGGAAGTGAGGCAGTTAATCCTAGGAGAAACTTACCCTTGGCGATTTTAATTGCAATACTGGGTGTTGGTCTTTTTTATTTTTTATTCACAGCTTCTGTCTATTCCATAATCCCTTGGAGTTTTATCGCAGAGCAAGCTCAGATTAAAGACATTACTGCGCCGGGACTTTTGAGCTATGTTTTACCTAGTGGGTTAGATACTCTGATCATTCTTGGTGCTACTGTAGCATTGATAAACGATCTCCCTGCTATGTTATTGTCTGTCTCAAGGCTTATGTTTGCTTGGGCTAAAGACGGTATTATATCCAATAAATTGACAATAATTCACACTAAAAACAACACCCCTGTTGTTGCTTTGATCATGGCAGGAATGATGTCTACCATAGGGGTTTTGGGGTCTAACTTTGCAGGTGATTTTTTCCTTGGGATCGATATAATGGTGACTTCAATGCTGGTCAATTTTTTATTGATGTGTATTACGCTTTTAACTATAAAAAGTTACAATCCAGACTTATTCAAAAAAATAAAAATTCTTAGAGGAAGATCTGCACAACTATTTATAGGTTGGGGAGGAATTTTCTTTCTATCGGGCTTTTTAATTATTCATTTATATAAAGATCTTAGCAGCACGGTTGATGCTTGGTATTTTCATTCTACTTATGTTTGGCTCATTGTTATGGGCTTGGCGAGTCTGGTTTTCTTATATAAATGGAACAAACATGAGTTCAGTTTAAATAAATCACGGTTTAAAAAATTACCAAAAGAATAGCAATGAATAAAACAGTTAAGTTAAGTCCTACTTTAACAGTCCCAAGATTAGTCATGGGTTTGTGGCAAATAGCTGATATGGAGCGCAAAAATCCAACTCTAGATCCCACAGAAACTGCATCTTATATGTATCCTTATATAGAAGCAGGATTTTCAACATTTGATATGGCAGATCATTATGGGTCAAGTGAGATTATCGCGGGAAATTGTAAGAATAATCATCCTGATAAAGATAAAATTACTCTATTCACCAAATGGGTGCCTAAGCCAGGGCCTATAGACAAAAAAATGGTAAGAGAGGCAATTGAACTTGCCTTGGATAGAATGCAGCAAAAGCATATTGATCTTATTCAATTTCACGCATGGCTTTATTCGGATCCTAGCTGGTTAGATGGTCTTTTTTATTTAAAAGAGTTGAAAGAAGCTGGATTAATTCAAAATATTGGAGTTACAAATTTTGATGCAAATCATTTACGAATTGCACTTGCAAGTGGTATACCAATTGTATCTAATCAAATTTCTCATTCTGTTATAGATCAACGTGCATTAGGTTCAATGAAAGAAGTTTGTAATGAGTACAATGTCAAACTATTGGCTTATGGAACCTTATTAGGAGGTTTTCTCTCTGATCGATGGCTTGGATTAGAACAACCCCGTAGGGAAGCGTTACAGACCTGGTCTCAGATGAAATATATTCGTTTTATCGAAGCTGCCGGAGGATGGTCATTATTTCAACACTTATTGGAACGATTGAATCAAGTAGCTAAAAAACACCAAACATCAATTGCTAACATTGCCAGTAGATTTGTACTTGAGAATCCAAATGTTGCTGCTGTGATTATTGGTGCACGATTGGGAGAAAGTAACCACATTACTGCACATCAAACATTGATGGACCTCTTTCTTGACAAAGAGGATATTGCTCTAATTCAAGATGGGATTTCAAAATTAAACCTAATTCCAGGAAATTGTGGAGATGAATACCGAGTCCCTCCCTTTTTAACTGCATCTGGGGATTTAAGCCATCACCTTGAAGCTTTTCCTGTGGTTTATGAAAAAGTGATAAAATCAGAAACAAGGGAACAAGTCTATAGCGGCACTGTTTGGGAATCTTTTGCGGGTTACTCTCGTGCTGTCAAAAAAGGAAATCGAATTTTGGTTTCTGGAACTACAGCCACACATCAAAACAAAGTTATCGGGGGGATTGATGCAGCAGCTCAAACTCAGTTTGTAATTGATAAAATTGAAGGAGCAATTACCTCATTGGGGGGTAGTTTAAAAGACGTAGTTAGGACCCGAATATTTGTTGACGATATCGAAGATTGGGAGGTTATTGCCAAAGCCCACGGTTCTCGTTTTAAAAATATAGATCCTGTGAACACTTTGGTCCAGGCAAAGCTTGTAGGAGAAGGGTATAAAGTTGAAATTGAAGCGGAAGCCATCTTGGATTAATTGATCTCTCGTGAATTAAGGAGGGCTATTTCTTTTTTCCAATCAGCATAAAATTGATTTACCTTCTTCTCAAAATCATCGACAAGTTGTTTTCCTTGTTTTATTAGTAACCAATCTTGAGTTGACGGAATAGTAAGTCGTGCCTTAGAAAAATTT
>JAQWHT010000053.1 GCA_029249225.1 Flavobacteriaceae bacterium | reverse complement strand
AGTAATGATTTTTGTAGGAGGTGATTAAATTATTTTCAAAACTGATTTCTAAAATTGGAAGATCTCTATGATTAGTTGTGAATTTTTGTCAATATATTCTCGTTAAAAATTTCAATAGCAAATTCTACTAAACCTGAGGGTTCTTATTTTACCACCATCTTTTGGAAGATGTTCCCTGTTAATAATCACTACCTTTGTGAAAAATTCTTTATTTGGAATCCAAAGAACATAAATCTGGTTTTGTAAGCATTATTGGGAACCCTAATGTGGGTAAGTCAACTTTAATGAATGCACTCGTAGGGAAAGAGCTCTCTATTATCACACACAAGGCGCAAACCACTCGACATAGAATCCTTGGAATTGTTAATGGTGATGATTTTCAACTAGTAATATCAGATACCCCTGGAGTCATAAAGCCGGCTTATGAAATGCAAACTTCGATGATGAATTTTGTAAAAGAAGCACTAGTTGATGCAGATGTACTACTCTACATGGTTACTCCTGAAGAAAAGGAATTAAAAGAGGCACGTTTTTTTGAAAAAATAAAAAACTCTAAAGCACCCTTGTATATTTTAATAAATAAAATTGATCAGGTCAGCCAGGAAGTTCTTGAACAAGCTGTATCTCACTGGGAAACATTATTCCCAAAAGCAAAGGTATATCCGATTTCAGCCTTAACCGGTTTTTATATCCCTGAACTTTTGAGGATATTGATTTCTGAACTGCCCCTATCCCCTGCTTACTTTCCAAAGGATCAGTTGACCGATAAACCAGAGCGATTTTTTGTCAATGAATCCATCCGAGAACAAATATTAGCACATTACTCCAAAGAAATTCCCTATTCGGTTGAGGTCATTACCGAAGAATTTCATGAAGACACTAAAATAATTAAAATTAGATCGGTAATTTTAGTGGAACGTGAAACTCAAAAAGGGATCATTATTGGTCACAAGGGAAGTGCACTAAAACGAGTAGGAATAGGATCAAGAAAATCTCTTCAACAATTTTTTGGTAAAAAAATCCATTTGGAACTTTATGTCAAAGTTTCCAAAAATTGGCGTTCTAATGCGTCGCAACTAAAACGTTTCGGGTATAATAACTGACTTTAAAATCTTATCTAAAATATTTCTATATTTAGATCAAATAAGAAAAAATGATCAAAAAAATCTTTTCAATTGTATTGGTACTGGCTTCATTAATGTCTTGTAAATCAAAAGTTGAACCCCAGCCAAATATTGTTTTTATCATGTCTGATGACCATGCATACCAGGCGGTAAGCGCATATGGTTATGGTTTAAATGACACTCCAAATATTGACAGGATAGCAAAAGAAGGCGCTTTATTTCAAAAAGGTTTTGTCACGAATTCTATCTGTGCTCCAAGTAGAGCAGTAATGCTAACAGGTAAACACAGTTTTGTCAATGGTAAAGTAGACAATATACAAGACTTTAATTGGGATCAAGACAATTTTGCAAAACATCTTCAAAAAGCTGGTTATCAAACTGCGCTAATTGGAAAAATTCATCTTAGAGGGCTTCCTCAAGGATTTGATTATTCAGCTGTTTTGCCTGGGCAAGGGCACTATTACAATCCGGATTTTATTATTAATGGTCTCAAA
The DNA here is from genome assembly GCA_029249225.1 of Flavobacteriaceae bacterium. Lineage (GTDB taxonomy): Bacteria > Bacteroidota > Bacteroidia > Flavobacteriales > Flavobacteriaceae > MS024-2A. The sequence goes on along the minus strand of JAQWHT010000053.1, from coordinate 3,101 downwards.
GAACGGATTGAGGGCTATGTTACCTCAATTACAACTAATTTGGCTTTAGATTGGCTCAAAAACAAGCGGAAAAAAACACAACCCTTTTTATTGCTTTATCACCAAAAAGCACCTCACAGAAACTGGAAACCAGAAGAAAAATATCTCAGCCTTTTTGACGATAAAACATTTGATCCTCCGACAAACTTTTTTGATGACTACTCCAACAGAGGTACAGCCGCCAAAACTCAGGAAATGTTGATTGCTGCTTCTGAGGAACAAATAGCGAATGCTCATGGTAATGGAGGACACGGTCGTTGGGGACACGACTTCAAAATGCTTACTGATCCTTTTGGGAATCCAACAGGTTTTGAAAGAGAATTAGAACGTTTTAATCCTCAGCAAAAGCAAGCTTGGCTCGATGCGTACACCCCAAAAAATGATGCTATGAAAAGTCAGGATTTACAGGGTAAAGAACTTGCCCTCTGGAAATTCAACCGGTATCTCAAAGACTACCTCCGAACCATCCAGTCTGTTGATGACGGTGTGGGCGAAGTTTTAGACTATCTTGATGAGCAAGGTCTAACCGAAAACACTATAGTAGTTTATACCTCTGATCAAGGATTCTATCTCGGCGAACACGGCTGGTTTGACAAACGTTTTATGTATGAGGAGTCTTTAAAAACTCCGATGTTAATGCGTTATCCTAAAGAAATACCAGCAGGCTCTGTGGTGGATAAAATGATCCAAAATCTTGATTTTGCTCCTACTTTTTTAGATTATGCAGGAGTAGACAAACCTCAAGACATGCAAGGCGAATCGTTCAGAGAAATTGTTAACCAAAAAGGAGGGACATGGAGAGATGCAATTTATTATACCTATTACGAATACCCTTCGGTGCATATGGTAAAGCGCCACTATGGAGTTCGAACAGACCGTTACAAATTGATGCATTTTTATTATGATATTGATGAATGGGAACTCTATGATTTAGAACAAGACCCTTCTGAAATGAATAATCTTTACGACAATCCTGATTATAAAAGTGTTCAAGATCAACTCCATTTGAGGCTTTCAGAACTAAGAATGCAATATGGTGACTCTGATTCGCTAGACCAGATGCACATTGAACGTTATCTAGCCGCTCGTAAAAGTAATTGGTGATTTTTCAGAAATTTTACTTTTAAATAATATCCTATAAAAACTTTAGATCTTCATTTAATCCGTCATAAACAGGCGATGGAAAAAGTCAGAAATACCCTGATGGAGGCGCAAAGTAAAGGCTCTTTTTCACTAACCATTATTACAGGTAATTCTAGTGTTTTACAGCGACGTATATTTGATGAAATTCTTCGAAATTCACCTTATACTTATTATATCCCAAGTTGGAATTTAGGACAAATAATTGTAGAGTATATGGAACTGTAACCATTAAAAACTATTTACTTCCACAGAGCCTAATATTACTACTATCACAATACTATTAAATTTGATTAAGTGACATTTAGTTCCTATATTTGTGTCAGTCACGTGTCAGTTAGACACATTTTTGTGTCATTTTAATTGTTTGTGTCATTTGAGAGCAAGAAAAGTTAAAATTAGAGAAGTAGAAAACAAGAATGGTACAATATCAATTGTTCTTGATTGTCATATGGGTTATTATGTTGATGTAGATGGCAAAAAGAAACAGAATAGAAAGAGGAGGTTTTTAGACTTCAAGCTAGTAAAGGATGCAAAAACTCCAATAGAAAAACAGTATAATAAAGATTGTTTAGCTAAAGCAAGGCTTATTGCTAACAAATGGGAAAACAGCATTATCTCTGAAGAATACAACTTAGAAGACACAGAGAAGACCACCTCACTTGTATATGCTTACATAATAAAAGAGACAGACAGGATTAAAGACAAGGGCACAAGACAGGCTTACAAAACAATGACATCACATTTCTTAAAACACTTCCCTAAAGCCATAACATTTAAACAGATTAACAGAAGACAACAAGCTAAAGCATTCTATGACTATCTAACTGAAAAGGCATTAAAGAAAAATGGAGACAACCTCAGTATAAAGTCAGCAAACAAATACTTCAAGAGACTCAGACTAATTATGAAAGAGGCAAAATTAGAAGGGTATATAGAGGACTTGAGGTTTGATTTAAAATTACTTCCTGAAAAAAAGCCTGATGTGGTATACTTAACATTAGAGGAGTTCAGAAAACTTGAGAATACTGAAGAGAGTAACACTACTATGAAAAATGCTTTTTTGTTTGCCTGTTTAACAGCATTAAGAATAGGTGACCTCCACAGTCTAACTTGGGGAGAAATTAAAGAGGAGAATGATAAGATTTGGTATGATAGAATAATGGACAAAAAGCCTAATGGTAAAGAGAGAAGAATTAGTAACAACTTTGAACTCTATGCCAAAAAGTATCTTGGAGAAAGACAGGGTGATAGTGATAAGGTGTTTCCTGCACTCCCTAAGGATGCTAGTTCTAAGTTTAATGAAAGAATGAACAGGTGGATTTTAAGAGCAGGAATACATAAAAAAATTACCTTCCATTGTGCTAAACACAGCTTTGCTATGTATAAAATAATTCACAAGGAGGTAGGTGTATATAAATTGGCAAAACTTTTGAATCACTCTGATATTAGGTCATCTATGCACTACTATGACCTGTGTTCCCCTGATTTGAAAGAAAAACTAATGTAAGGATGAGAGAGCAAATAGAATGGTCAAACATAGACAGGAACTCTCCTATTTGGGGTGGTAGTGGCTGTGACTATTTCTCTCTTGAAGCTGAGGTCAATTCTTATTGGGCAAAGTATTATGCAGACAAACTTAATCTTGAAGAATATGGAGATGGTGAATTGCTTAAACTAAAACCTGATAAAGAACTAAGTGTAGAAGAATCAAATAAAGTGTTTCAGGCTTTCGAAGATGGTGTATTAGAAAATACTCAAATGAAAACAGAGGAATACTTTAGAAAGCTATGGAGTGATGTCAATAAAGTAGGATTTGAGAAAGATGATTCAAACCATTGTATAGATACTTGTGATACATTAATAAGAGAGGAAGTTACATGGTGGGAAGAGAGAACCGACCTTACAAAATATAAAGCATT
>JAQWHT010000052.1 GCA_029249225.1 Flavobacteriaceae bacterium | reverse complement strand
CTTTCAGGATCAAGGTTATTAAAAACAAATACGGCTCCAATCTGATCAAATTTGAGGGTGCTATCTTCTTTACCTACCGAATTCCCAAAATACATCCCTTCAACATACTTGTTGTTGTAGGTCAATGTTCCTCCTGTCTCAGAATGTAAAAATACTGATGAGCCCGCAGGATTCATACTTATGGCACTTAGTTCACCACCTAGTGCTCCAAAAGCACCAGCCATACTATTGAACCTAGCAGAACCATTCAATTCGCTACCCAAAAAGTAACTAATATCGCTAACTGTCTGTGAAACAGAATTTTGCATTATCAGTAAAAACACAAAAAGAAGATAATAAATACGCATTAAGACAATTGATTAGGGATTATTGATTTCTTCGCCCTCCAGAAGAACTTCTTCCTCCAGCTGGACTCGATGATCTTGAACTTCCTCCAGAACTATATGATCTAGAGCCTCCACTAGAATTGTATGATCGAGAAGGGGCAGACGTTCTATAACTCGTGTTTGAACTTCTTCGGGTTGTACCTGTGCTATAGTTTCTAGTTGGCGATTTTTTGTAAGTGCTTGAATTTACACGTCGGGTTGTAGTACCTCTACTAGTACTTGAACTTCGATTAGCCCTCGGGGATGTGGTTTTTGGAGTTTGTCGTGCGCCCAAGTTTCTATAGCGTGATTGAGAAAATCTTCCAGTGGAATTTCCTTGAACACCCTTTGATAGGTTAATGTTTGCTTTGTTTGAAGAGCTCAAGTCACTAGCTCCAGAGGTAGATCCAAAAACAGGTCTTGCAGTTCTAGATTTGCCTGCTGTTTTTTCACCAAGGATGTTGTCTCTTCTATTGGTCAATAAATACGTTGTTCCTAAGGAATTCATTCCTCTTCCTGCATTGATTCTATTCGAGGTTACAATTCCTGCTCCATTAGTTCCATTCTTTGCATTACGATCTTGTATATTATCAGTGCCTCTTTTAGAGCCTTCATAACTTTTTTCACCTCTACCTGATTTAATTCGAGCTACAGTAGACTGATAGTCCTTTGCATGAGTATTATTTTGATAATATCCATTATGTGCTGAGCCGAAACGGTTCCATCTGTTCCAACGATTCCATCTATATCCGTAACCAAATCGATAGCCCGGATTATAGCCGAAGGGAGTAAAAAAAGGATCGTAGCCCCAATAACCCGCATAACCACCACCAAAATAAGGATTGATATAAGGATTGATAAAAGGGGTTCCATAGACACCATAACCAAATCGAAAAGGATCATTGAAATAATAATTATTCCAGAAAGGAGATGCTCTAAAAGCAAATCCTGATAATCCCCATAAGAAATTTGGGGTTCTATCGATGAATATAATTTCAGTTTGGGTTGTTTTTTGTCCCCATGGAATTTGGGAGTCCTCTACATATTCAGTTTCGTTGATGTAACTCTCCTCAGAAGAATAATTTTCTGCATCGGTAAAGTACATTTCGTTTTCAGTATTGGTTCCCTGAGCAGCATCTTTGAAGTAATTTGAATAGTAATTGCTATTGTCTGTTGCTGTTTCAGTGGGTTGTTCAGTTCTTGGCTGAACTTCAGTAGTATAAATACCGTCAGAGGAAAAGTAAGATGCACCTTGGAAACTACCACAACCTAGTAAAGTTAAAAATGCTGTAAGAGCGATAAAAAAACTTGAAAATCTAAGGTAATTAGTTCGTGCATTCATGGTCTTTCGTTTTAGAGATGTGGTTCAAAAAGTTTAACTTTGCGCCACTAGTAATAATGTATAATCAAATATAGGCAAATTCTATGCCAAAAATTTATGGGTAGTAAAATAACCTCAAGAAAAATCGATTATTCGAAATGGTATAATGAAATAGTTGTCAATGCTGATCTAGCAGAAAATTCAGCGGTACGTGGTTGTATGATTATTAAACCCTATGGGTACGCAATATGGGAAAAAATGCAAGCTGAATTGGATAAAATGTTTAAAGAAACAGGACATGAAAACGCCTATTTCCCACTGTTTGTTCCAAAAAGCTTGTTCGAAGCTGAAGAAAAAAATGCTGAGGGTTTTGCAAAAGAATGTGCAGTGGTTACCCATTACCGACTAAAAAATGACGAGGATAGACCAGGAAAACTTAAGGTAGATCCTAACGCAAAATTAGAAGAAGAACTAGTAGTTCGTCCAACCAGTGAGGCTGTAATTTGGAATACTTATAAATCTTGGATTCAGTCCTATCGTGATTTACCGATTTTAATTAACCAATGGGCAAACGTGGTGCGATGGGAAATGCGTACGCGACTTTTTTTAAGAACAGCTGAGTTTTTATGGCAGGAAGGGCATACCGCTCATGCTACAAAAGTACAGGCCATAGAGGAAACTAAATTAATGAATCAAGTCTACGCTGATTTTGTTGAAAATTATATGGCTATTCCAGTAATTCAAGGAACGAAAACGGCTAGTGAACGTTTTGCTGGTGCAGAAGAAACCTATTGTATTGAGGCCTTGATGCAAGACGGAAAAGTACTTCAGGCTGGCACTTCTCACTTTTTAGGCCAAAACTTTGCGAAAGCATTTGATGTAAAGTTTGCAACAGCCGAAGGTGGTTTAGAACACGTCTGGGCAACTTCTTGGGGAGTATCTACTCGTTTGATTGGCGCATTGATTATGACCCATAGTGATGATAGTGGATTGGTTTTACCTCCAAATTTAGCACCAATTCAAGTTGTGCTTGTTCCTATCTATAGGGGAGAGGAGCAACAGAACGAAATTGCTGAGGTTGCAAATACTATGAAAAAGGCTCTTGAAAATAAACAGATAAGAGTAAAGTTTGACAACAGAGATAAATTTAAGCCCGGTTTTAAGTTTAATGAATATGAAGTGAAAGGAGTTCCCTTGCGGATTGCCATAGGTCCTAAAGATTTGCAAAATGGCACAGTAGAGATTGCTCGTAGAGATACAATGACTAAAACTATAGTGAACCAAGATAAACTAGTAGATTTTGTTTTAAATCAATTGGAACAAATGCAGGGAGATTTATTTCAAAAAGCATTAGATTTTAGAGAAACTCATATCACAGAGGTTGAGAACTTTGAGGAATTTAAAAATATTATAGAGGGAAAAGGAGGATTTATCTCTGCTCACTGGGATGGGACAGAGGAAACCGAGGAAGCTATTAAAAAATCAACTAAAGCAACGATACGATGTATTCCTTTAAAATCTAAGACGGAATCCGGAAAATGTGTGTTTTCAGGAAAACCTTCAAATCAACGCGTTTTATTTGCCAAAGCTTATTAAACTGTTATTACTAAGACCTTTCTTTTAAAATCTAGATCAAACTATCGTAGTACGTTTTTTTTGATTTATCCCAAGAATTTAGACTGGTAATGCTTACTGTTTGTATGTTTTTGTCCTTGATTTTATAATCAGAACTA
>JAQWHT010000048.1 GCA_029249225.1 Flavobacteriaceae bacterium | reverse complement strand
CCACTATTTTCATATACTTCCCATAAATCTAAATCGGTAACACCATTCCCATTAAATAATGCATAAGTTAATTTTACAACTCCATTCAAAGCAGATGTGTCCGTAGTAGCATATCCATAAAAAAGATTAGCTTCATCTGCTAATAGGTTTTGACCTTTATTAATTAAATCAGTTAATACTGAATCTGCAACAACAGAGGTATCATCTACCCCTGTAATATTTCTAATTTCTGCTCTTATTTCTGTTAAAGTCATAATGTCCTAAAGCGGGGCGAGCCGAAACCCGCCCCTTAGTTAGTTACTGATTAGAGATCAGTTCTTGCTGTTAGGTACTGAATAACAGCATAATCCTTACTGTCAAACGTACTTAGACCTACACCATAGATTTGACCTGCAGCTACACCAAGCTTATTGCCATAATCAAAGGTTTTTTCAACCCAAGTCATGTCATCCACTTTCGCGTGACAAGCAGCACCTGCACCTAAAAATAGGTTACGAGCATAAGCAACAGAAGCTCCACCACCATCTGCAGCAGTAGTAATTCCTTCATGCTCATGGACAATAACTCCATCATACATACCTAATGCTCCAGAAAAGATTGGATTATCTGATCCTCTAACATTAGCATTTCTTTGTGCATTTTGCCATTCATCTGTTTGTGCTAAATCAAATGCAACTTCAGGGTGAATTAAAAGAACGTAATGATCCTTACCATCAATTCTGATAGGTTTCATTTTGTAACTTTTAGTTGTACCTAGCATTGCCATCTTTTTTAACTTAGATATATCTGCAACTGTTGCTAAGTCTGTAGCAGCTACAGCAGCCTTTGGGTCACTAGCTGCATATACAGAACCAGCGGTTGCTGAATCAGCTCTTAAATATGCACCAGCACCTGATGTTTTTGTAACTGCACTAAAGATTTGTGCATCGTGATCTTCAGCATACTGTCTTTTTAATTGAGCAAGTGCTTCTGTACGAAAGTTGTACAGAACCTTACTATCATCAAAATTACCAGCATTAATCACACCAAATCGTCTTTGATCTGTAGTAACTGTTACTTCATTAGAGGTAAGATTCTGTTCGTTACTTTCTAATGCACTATCGCCAGTTACTGCTGTTCCTGTGTATCCAACCATACCAAAAGTCATATCTTTACCTTTACCTTCAGGCATTGACTTTGATCTGATACACGAACAAATCAAAGTTGCTTCAGGAGAAAAGATTTCAGGGAAAAATTATTTCCCTAAACTCCATTCCATTGAATGTAGAATTAATGCTGAAGATCCTTATAATGATTTTAGACCAAGCCCAGGAATTATATCAACACTTCACTTCCCTGGCGGGCATGGTATCCGGCTCGATACCCATGTATATAGTGGCTATGTTATCCCACCACATTACGACTCAATGATAGCCAAACTTATAACCACAGCGCAAACAAGAGAGGGGGCTATAAGTAAAATGAAAAGAGCATTAGAAGAATTTATTATCGAAGGGGTTAAAACAACGATTCCTTTCCATCTAAAGTTAATGAGTCATCCAGAGTATATCAAAGGAAACTATACCACAAAATTCATGGAAGATTTTTCCATGGAAGATTAATTTGCATTAAAATTTAGTTCCAAATAAATTAGATCAGTCCACTGGTTAAGCTTTGGTCCAATTTTTTCAAGTTGCCCGACTTTTTGGAATCCAAGGGTTTCATAAAACCGAATACTTTCAGGAATTTCTTATTCATCAACTGCTTTCTCTTCAAAAGGAATTGTAGAATTTGGGATGTAATGATTGTAAATAGCACAAATGGAGGTTGCAATCCTCTAGAGTTGCTTGACAAATCGCTGTGAAATTTAACCTTTGATTTTACTTTTCAAGCTTTCGGGCAATACTTTATACCCCATGTTAAATAGGGTAAAGCCAAAAAGATCAGCATATTGATCAATCCTTTTTGATACAGGTGTACCAGCACCATGTCCTGCATTTGTTTCAATTCTTATTAAAACAGGATTCATCCCTTGATGTTTGTCTTGTAACTCTGAAGCAAATTTAAAAGAGTGTGCTGGTACTACGCGATCATCATGATCTCCAGTGGTTATTAGGGTAGCTGGATAGTGTGTTCCATTTTCAACATTATGAAGAGGTGAATAGTTTTTTAAATAATCAAACATTTCTCTTGAATCATCAGCTGTACCGTAGTCATAAGACCAGCCTGCACCTGCGGTAAACTTGTGATAGCGCAACATATCAAGAACTCCAACAGCCGGTAATGCTACTTTTATTAAATCAGGGCGTTGGGTCATTGTTGCACCTACCAGAAGCCCTCCATTTGATCCTCCCCGAATAGCCAAATACTCTGGATTTGTAATTTGCTCAGAAATAAGGAACTCCGCAGCAGCAATAAAATCGTCAAAAACATTCTGTTTATTTTGCTGAACTCCTGCATCATGCCAGTCTTTACCATACTCACCTCCTCCTCTCAAATTAGGGACTGCATAAACCCCTCCTTGTTCCATCCAAACTTCATGTGCAATACTAAAAGAAGGTTGTAAGCTAATATTAAACCCTCCGTAGCCGTATAGAATAGTTGGATTATTACCGGTGTATTCAAGCCCCTTTTTGTGCGTAATGATCATAGGTATTTTTGTTCCATCAGCAGAGGTGTAAAAAACTTGAGTTGAAATATAGCTTTCTGGGTCAAAATCAATTTCAGGAGACCAGTATTTTTCTGATGTTTTTTCTTCAGGATTATAAGCATAGATTACCTCTGGAGAATGATAATTCGTATAGCTAAAATAGAGTTTCTCTTGATTTTTTTTGCCGTTCCATCCACGAGCAGTTCCCACTCCAGGTAATTCAATTTTTCCCAGATTTTCACCTTCAAAATTATATTGAACTACTTGGGTGATCGCATCAATCATATAACGTGCAAAGAAATAACCTCCTCCAGTACTAACTGATAATACATTTTCTGTTTCTTCAATCACATCTTTCCAGTACTTCTCATTTGGCTGATTGGCGGTTGTTTCAATAAGTTTTTGATTTGGTGCGTCTTTATTGGTGACCAAATAAAGTTTATCTCCTCGGCTATCAAGTAAATAGCTGTCTGTGCTGTAATCCTCATCTACAGCAACTAACTGACTGTTTTGGCGTTCTAGATCTTTTAAAAAGCTGATATTCCCTGATGTTGTCTTGGATGCAGAAATGAACAAATAATGTCCATCTTCTGTTACACTGGCTCCTACATAGCGATGTTTCTCTTCAGTTGTCCCGCCAAAAATCAGTTGATCTTTGCTCTGAGAAGTTCCCACGCTATGGTAATAAAGCTTGTGCTGGTCTGTCATTTCACTCAATTCACTCCCCACGGGTTTATCATAGCTGGAGTAAAAAAACCCTTCTTCATTTTTCCATTCAATTCCACTGAATTTAATATCAACTAAAGTGTCCTCTATCACTTCATTCTTAAGCGCGTCTATAACAATTATCTTCCGCCAATCACTTCCCCCTTCACTGATTGAGTAGGCAGCAAGTTTTCCACTTTTAGAAAAGCTTAGACCTGCCAATGAGGTGGTTCCGTCTGAAGAAAAAGTATTGGGATCAAGAAAAACCTCTTCCTTACCATCCTCACCTTTTCTATATACAATATACTGATTTTGAAGACCATCATTTTTATAATAATAGGTGAAAGATCCTTCTTCAAATGGCGCTGAAAGTTTTTCGTAATTCCATAGTTTTTCAAGTCGGCTCTTAAGTTGGCTTCTAAAAGGAATCTCTTCTAAATAAGAAAATGTGACTTTATTTTGAGCTGAGACCCATTCTTTTGTTTCCTCACTATTATCATCTTCTAACCAACGGTAATTATCTACTACGTCTTCACCAAAATAGTTGTCGGTTACGGGAATTTTATTCGTTTCGGGATAAACCAAGCTTTGTGGTGATTCCGAACAAGAGAATAAGAAAGTGATAAGTACGATGTGGTATAAAGGTTTCATAAGAAAAATGTTTCCTTCAAGGTACATAACTTTTAAAAAAAAACCTTTTTCAACATATTGAAGAAAAAGGTTTTTTGTGAATGTCACTTAGTTGGAAACTAATAAATATGAACTTCGCCAGTATTGATGTCGTACATCCCACCTAAGATTGCAATTTCACCTGCATCTTCCATTGCCTTAAGTACTTCACTTTGAGCACGAATATTTTCAATGGTCATGTTGACATTAACTGCTGCGACATCGTTTACAAAATCAATATTCGAAGAATTTCTCAAATCCTCGTCAACAGGTTCTTTAACCGCCTCAACAGCTGGTTCAATTTTATTTATCAAGGCAGTAAGATTTCCAAGTCGAGCATGATCGCATGCTCCTTTTACTGCCCCACAGGCAGTATGTCCAATTACAAGAACTAATTTTGTCCCTGCAAGTTTGCAAGCAAATTCCATACTCCCTAAAATGTCTTCGTTTACAAAGTTTCCAGCAATACGAACACTAAAAATATCACCAATCCCTTGATCAAAAATGAGTTCAGAGGAAACTCTAGAATCAATACAACTTAACACTGTTGCAAAGGGAAATTGTCCTGTACTAGTTTCAGAAACCTGCTGCATCAAGTCACGGTTCAATTGCTTTTTTTCAATAAATCTTTGATTTCCATCTTTTAGTTCTTGTAAAGCTGTTGATGGGGTCATCTGATTTTGTGTTTCTTTTGTTTGTGCTTTCATAATCGTTATTTTATTAGGGAAACACCAGAATAGGCGTTTCGAGGTTAGTTAGTTTATTAATAATTTCTTTTTTGATTTGAGGTTGAAATGTTTTAAAAGAAAGTAAGGTCTTTTGAATACATAGCAGATTGATGTTGCTTTGTTCAATATATCTTAAAAAGTTTGAAAACATTTTTGCTCTATCCTCAAAATTATAGACAACAATATCCTTTTGAGGCTTAAAATCTTCTGTAGGCGATTCTGCAGAAAATTGAAAAAGCTTAAAGGGTTGTTTTGAATTTTTTGATAGAGATTTTATAAATGGATGTTTTTGCGACAAATAATCTATAAAACCGAAAGCTAGAGGTAGTTTTTCGTCCAAAGATGAGTTAGAATTAGAAAGTAAGGTAATCCCCTTATGATTATCAATAACGATTTTTAGGATACTTGAACTTTGCAATTTTTTTCGAAGACTTTTTGAATTTCCCAAAATGACAATGTCAGGCTTAGTCAATCGAATATGACTTTCTATTACTTCTCTAACTAGACCTACTTTTGAATTAAAAATTAAGGGAACATCTTCTTTGTCAATTAATTCTTCACCTACCTTGCTCAAATGTGACTTTAATTCCGCTTTGTCTTCCTTGAACGACCTAATCAATGCTACTTGATTAGGCTGGTTGTTGAGCTTTTTTATTGAGCTTACACTTAACAAATCTACTGCTCCATTTATCCTTTTAGCCAAGGCAACCCCTGTTAAAAGTGACGTTGCCTTTTCATTCTCTGGATTGTACAAAACTAAGATTCTATAATTTGGTTTTAAATTATTCATCTTACGCTATCTAAGCACTCTTGGTGTATTTTTTGAAAATCTCAATGAAACTCGTTGGATTATCAACAACATCTTTTTCAGAAGTAACTTTTATGTTAATATTTCTCTGCCGTGCTTTTTCAGAAAAATCCTCTAATATTTCAACTATGTCATAATCTAAAAAACGTGTGTTTCTTACATCTAATTCTAAAATCGTATCCCTTGGTATTGATTCTAGCTCTTTGAGAATAGCTCCTTTATTAATAAATGTTACTTCTTCGGCCAATGTCATTTTTATCTTATGTTTTCCATTACTGTTGTCCTCAATATGGAGGAAATGTGAATTCTGAAAACTCTTTATTAATATAACAGCCACGCCTACGACCAATCCCAGCCCAATACCTACCAATAAATCTGTAAAGACAATTCCTAAAATTGTAACAATAAACGGAGTAAATTGCTTCCAACCTAGTTGATACATTGTTTTAAATAAACTCGGTTTCGCTAATTTATATCCCACAATAAATAGAATTGCTGCAAGAACAGAAAGGGGTATTTTATTTAATATAGTTGGAATTAGTAGAACCGAAATAAGAAGAAAAAAGCCATGTATGATGGCCGCCATTTTTGATTTACCCCCTGATTGAATATTTGCAGAACTTCGAACAATAACCTGAGTTAATGGTAATCCACCGATCATTCCTGAGATAAAGTTTCCTGTCCCTTGGGCAATTAATTCTCTGTTGGTAGGAGTTACTCTTTTTTCTGGATCTAATTTATCTGTCGCTTCAACACACAATAAAGTCTCTAAGCTAGCCACCAAGGCAATTGTGAATGCAGTAATCCAAATCTCTGGATTACTAATTCCAGCAAAATTGGGAAAACTAAATTGACCAAAAAATGAATTTAGATCACTTGGAACAGGAACAGAAACCAATTGCTCTGCCTTAATTTGCCACATGGAATTTTCACCTGAAATTAAAACATAAATAATCCCAACTACCACAGCAACTAAAGGTCCTTGAATCAGCTGAAATAGCCTTCCTTTTGTGCTCAATACGTTTGACCATAAAAGGAGTATTCCTAAACTTAAAATTGCAATTAAAGTTGCTCCTGGACTTATAAAATTGAGTGCGTTAAATATTCCTGAAAAAGTATTTTCTCCATTTGAATGAAAAAATGAGAAATCTCCTTCGGGACTATTGTAGCCAAAAAAGTGAGGAATTTGTTTCAGGATAATAATAATTCCAATGCCCGTCAACATTCCTTTAATAACTGAAGATGGGAAATAATAGCCTATAATCCCTGCTTTTAGAATTCCAAAAACGAACTGAATAAGCCCTCCTAAAACGACAGCTAGAAGAAAGTTTTCAAAACCTCCAAGACTTCCAATTGCAGTAAGAACTATTGCTGCCAAACCTGCAGCAGGTCCACTTACCCCTAGCTGAGATCCACTAAGCAATCCAACAACAATTCCACCTATTATTCCTGCAATTAGACCTGAGAATAAGGGTGCTCCACTAGCTAAAGCGATCCCAAGACATAAAGGAAGAGCTACGAAGAAAACAACTATACTCGCAGGAATGTCCTGTTTTAAATTTGATAATAAATTTGAGTTTTTCATATAAATGTTTTTTCAAACCAAGTTGAATGTAATGGTTTGAGAGATTGATAAAAATAATTTTAGTTAAGGGGCTCCTAGGAAAAAGTGCTTCCGAATTTAGGAGGTGGAATATAAATCTCAATGAATGAATCACTAAAGAAAAAAGATAAAGAATTCAATTCTCTAGTAGGGTTTTCAATGCACAAGTGATTCAGCGCAATCAACTGTGGCTGAATTTTATTCTCATTATTTTCTCTTTGATCTTCCTTCTCTTCTTCTGAATCTTGTTGCCATTCTACCTTAAGAATTTCAAAAGAATTTTCACTCAACAATGACAGTGACTGGAGGGTAGTTGACAGCGTAAGTGAGGCAAGAATACCAATGACAAAAAGGTATTTTACAGTATTTAACGAAAAGAAAATTCGATTTTTCACTTTCTTAAAACGTCTTTGACTAGTTGTTTATAAAACTTAACGATATTATTTTTACCGTCCTCACAGTCCGTAAGAGCAGGAAGATGATCCGAAAAGTATTTCTGATGATGCGCCCCCTCGATAATAGTAGAAACTAACATGTGTGGATAATCAAAGGTGGGGTTAACCTCTAAAACAAAATCACACACACGCTGAACAACACGTTTGTATGTCTTGTAAAATCCTTTTTCATTTTCTTTATCAACGCCCTTAGTGTGATAGGCTTTCGAAGATTCTATGATAATAATTTTATTAAGGATAAATTCATTAATAAAGGTGAAAGATGTATCCTCTTTAACTTCCTCCGTTAAAAGCTGAATTGCAGTTTCTAATTTATCTTCGGCACTCTCCATGTTTGTAGTTGCGAATACCAACTTATACTCAATCCAACTCCAATACCAATTTAAAAGATAAATCAAAAATGCGTGCTTACTCTCAAAATAACGGTAAATAGAGCTTTCGTTAGAATGAATTCGATCTCCTAATTTTTTGAAGGTAAAGGACTCATAACCAAGCTCATGAATCATTTCTATTCCATGTTCAACTATCCTTTTTCCAAGGTCCGAAGATTCGGGGTCCTTGAAATAAAGTTTGGAATCAGTAGCAATATTGATCTGCAATTCATTCATAGAGGGAGCAAATATAATAGTATTACTATCATATTTGCAAATAATGCGTGTTTTTTTTTCGTCCTCCCGGTTTTATTGAAGGCTAGTGCTCGTTCCTTCCATCCAAGAGTTGTGAGTTTTAAAATGATTATTCATTTTTTTAAGCAACATTAACTCCGCAGTAAATTGCCAATCATAGGTTATAGACTGATTCGCAGGATGTCGATGATGGTCTTGATCTAAAATATAACCCTCGGGTTTATTGAGTATTCGGGTTTTACTATATATGTTTTCAAATTGACCTCTTACATTTTTGAATTCAACAGTTAATTTTTTTAACCCATCAATTATTTCACTTTCCTCTGCTGCTGTCTGAGCCTCATCAAAGGCTTTAAGAGAACGCATTAATTTAAAATTAAAGTCAACCAGATTAGTCACCTCATTGTAAACCTCCAAATTGTATCTCTCCTTAGTTTCTGGCGTTTGAAATAAATTTAATGTTTTTTGTACTTCTTTTAAAGTAAGGTCTTGCTCTTCTAGTTCGGCAAGTCGTTTTTCATATTTTTGAATCCAAGCACCCTTTTTATCAAATTCAGGAAGGTCAATAATGTGCTCTTCAATCGGGTTTTCTAACTGATTTAAAGCATTTCGGTGTGTGGCTTCCTCAACCAAAAGATTGGTCCATAACGCAACAGGTTTGTCCAGATCATCAATAAATGCATATTCCTCAGACCTGAAGCGAGGTCCAAACTTACGGTGACGATACACTGCTTTGAACTCTTTTTTGGAACGCTTTAGTCCCCCCCATGTAAATTCAGCAAAAGCGGAAATACCCCTTTTATACAATTCAAAATGGGGAGAGTCATCGTCCCAAAGTGTAAGCAATAAACCATTGTAGTTTCTATAAATTGATTGCTCAGCAAAAATTCGTATCTGATCAATATTACTCTCTCTTTGAGGCATTAAAGTCCAACGCGTTTGACCTGACGTTGCACCCATAACACTAAATCCATTTGATGAAAACCAATCCATAGCTTTTCCATTTCCATAAGATTCTGCCATATGGTAATTCCAACGCATGTAGACACAGTTTTTGGGGAATTGATCAATAAAACTATTGAGCTTGGATTCATTAGCTTGCCAAAGAGAATCCACTGTCTGCGATGACATCTTTGAATTGTATATGGGCCTCATTAAACCAGCTTGTTTGAGTGGCATATCGTCCCAAAAAATAGGTGTCCGATTGTGTTCTGCAGCAAAAGCACAGACTTTATTCAACCAAATCAAATTTAACTCTAAAGCACTTTTTCCGCTTTCTCTTCCTGTAGTTTGAACCTCATCACCTCCAACATGAAGATACTTCCCGTGAGGAAAAGCCTCCATAGCATCTAAATATAAATCAAATTGAAGAGTGTAGGTTTCTGGATCAAGAGGATTAAATGCCCAATCACTTTCTGGATCATCTCGTAGTGCTTTATTTTTATCGTGTTTCAAAATATAAGAAGCATGCCCAAGGCCTTGTACTAACGGACTAATT
Organism: Flavobacteriaceae bacterium; assembly: GCA_029249225.1. GTDB lineage: Bacteria > Bacteroidota > Bacteroidia > Flavobacteriales > Flavobacteriaceae > MS024-2A. The sequence goes on along the minus strand of JAQWHT010000048.1, from coordinate 43,352 downwards.
CTAATGTTTCTTGCGAGTGCATACTCGCTTAAAGCGCTCCACTCTTCTATAGATAGTGCATCTGCCGAAGCAACTTCAGGTCTTCGCTCATATTGAATTTTATCTTCAATCTCGATAATAATTCCATTGATTTTGAGTTGGGCCAGCTCGTCAATTAAATCATAGTAGTAACTTTTCTTTTCCAAATGATGTTTAACATCTATTTGTATCGGACGAAATGCAATCTTAGGCTCATCCTTTATTTCAATTAAAGGGAGTGTTCCCTGCTGTTCTTGACTATCTTCTAACAATTGATCAAGGGTGATGAAAGCATAAAACAAACCTGCTTTATCTTGAGCCACAATTTTAATTTTATTGGAATCAATTTTAAGAGAGTAGGATTCCGCGGTTTGATTTTCTTGCGGGCGAATACTAAACTCAAGCTGGAAGTTCTCATCACGATTAGCTATTTTAATTTTTTTAGATGAACCGTATCGAATAGGAAGTAAATCGCCAGTCGGACTGAAAGCAAACGCTAGCGTACTTAAATCGATCGTAGAATTTCCTTTTGTGAAATTCCCTTCAGCAACTGAAGGAAGTAATAGGAGAGAATTTGATGTTGTTGTGCTTGGTGAAGAACAGCTTCCAATAGCAAGAAATACTATAAAAACTACTAATTTGAGCGGTCTAAAATATTGCATGATGTAAATTTTTAAATAACAAATTACAAAAAACAGTCACTATATTTCATAATTTTCAATAAGAAAAGTCATGTCACATAAAATAACATCTGCATTTCCATGGATTGTATCGGTTTCTGCTCTGCTAAGCCTTCTCTATCCGCCAATTTTCACTTGGTTTCAGGGCCCATTAATTACCTTAGGGTTAGGTGGTATAATGCTTGGTATGGGGCTCACGCTCAAAGGAAGAGATTTTGTTCAGATTGTACAACATCCTAAATGGGTTCTGCTTGGCTTGCTTATGCAATTTCTAATCATGCCTTTGTTGGGTTGGGGCTTAGCACAACTCTTTCAATTACCCCCTTTCTTTGCTGTAGGCATAATCTTAGTAGCATCATGCCCTGGAGGTACCGCATCAAATGTAATCGCTTATTTAGCTAAAGCTGAAGTTGCCCTATCAGTTACCATGACTGCTTGTTCAACACTTGCGGCGATTTTTTTAACCCCTTTTTTAAGTTTGCAGCTTTCAGGAAGTTATCTTGAAATTCCGGCTGAAGGTTTGTTTTTTAGTACACTCAAAGTCGTATTACTCCCAATTACACTTGGGGTGCTATTTAACCGCTATATGCCTAAAACGGCAGACAAAATAATCCCCTTTGCGCCACCTGTAGCCGTACTTTTAATTTGCCTGATTGTAGCGAGTATCGTAGGACAGGGGAAAGAGATTATTTTAAGTTCAGGAATTAATTTAATCATTGCGTTAATCTGTCTCCATCTTTTAGGTTTTACCCTAGGATTTTTAGTCAGTTTGGGGCTTTTAAAAAATTGGAACGTAGCTAAAACGATTTCCATTGAGGTTGGTATGCAAAATTCAGGTCTAGGAGTAGTATTGGCTCGAGAAAATTTCAGCAGTCCTTCTGTAGCTATCCCTGCTGCTATCTCAAGTTTAATTCACTCCCTTTTAGGAAGTTTTTTTGTGAAAATATTTAAGAATAAAAATTAAATCAATTTCTTAAATCAAGAGTCTCTCAAAAACTATTAAAAACTTAATAGTATATTAAGGTTCAATTATTTACTTGAATTATGAAAATTATTAAATTATTGTTAGGCTGTATATTCCTTTTAATATCTTGTACAGAGGAGAAAACCAAAGTTGTAACACCAAATATCATTTGGTTAGTCGCAGAGGATCAATCTCCTGAATTTTTACCCATGTATGGTGATTCAACAACTGAACTTCCCTACCTCTCAAGTTTAGCAAAAGATGGAGTGGTATTTACCAATGCATACAGTCCAGTTCCTGTGTGTGCTCCTGCACGCAGTGCTCTAATAAGTGGTATGTACCCTTCAACACTAGGCACACACAACATGAGAACCTATAATGCGTATAAAAAGGAAAATGAGCCAAGTATTGGAATTCCCAGCTATTCTCCCCCCGTCCCTGAAGGGGTCAAAATGTTTCCTCAATATCTTCGAGCTAAAGGATATTATACTACAAACAATGCAAAAGAAGATTATAATTTTAAAAAAACTGACGGTGTTTGGGATGAAAGTAGCCCTCGAGCTCATTGGCAAAATCGAAATACCAACCAACCTTTTTTTGCTGTTTTCAATTTTGGAATTACGCACGAGTCACAAATATGGGGACAAGGTGATCAACCTCTTCTAGTAGACCCCAAAACAGTTCCTGTTCCTCCGTTGTTTCCTGATAGTCCTGAAGTAAGAAAAGACCTTGCTGTAAATTACAGCAACCTTATACGGCTAGATAAACAAATTGGAAAAGTAATTGAACAGCTCAAAACAGATGGACTTTATGAAAAAAGTATCATCTTTTTTTATGGTGATCACGGGGGTCCATTCCCACGATATAAAAGAGCGCTCTATGAAACAGGAATCAAAGTTCCTCTAATTGTCAAATTTGCGAACCAAGAAAAAGCAGGTACAGCAAATACTGATTTTGTCAGTTTTATCGATTATGCCCCTACGGTACTCTCGCTAGCGGGAATAAAACCACCCCCCATTATGCAAGGTAAAGCCCAGTTTGGACCCTATGAAGTAAAAGAAAAATCAGAGTTTATTTTTGCTTCTTCTGATCGTTTTGATGAACAAGTTGATCGTTTGAGGGCACTTCGCTTCGGGAAATTCAAATACATCCGAAACTTTAACCCTGATATCAGTAATGCCATGGCTGTTTCTTACAGGGAGCAAATGCCAATGATGCAATATTTAAATCAACTATGGGAAGCTCAAGAACTGGAGCCCAATGCCGCTGCATGGTTTAAAACTCCCAAACCAAAAGAAGAACTCTACAACCTAGAACAAGATCCATACGAGCTGAATAATTTAGCAAGTGAAGTTGGACTCCAAGACACCTTGACTTTTTTAAGAACTCAGATGGATAAATGGATCTTTGAAACTCAAGATTTAGGAGAATTTTCAGAAAAAACACTAATCAATAAGTGGTTTCCTGAGGGAAAACGTCAAAAACTTGTACCTGTGACTACTAAAATACAAGCAGATAAAATCGTTTTAGAACATCCAGACAAAGGGGCAACTATTGTATGGAAAAAAAATCAAGATACCGTTTGGTCAATTTACTCTAAACCCCTTGATACCTCAAAATCTCTTCAAGCTAAGGCTGTAAGAATTGGGTATGATGATAGTTCAATATCAACCTTAAATTGACTCCTATATTTTGGACTCTTTTCTTTGGAGATAAATCGATCGGGAAGCATATAAGGCCTCTCTGAAAGAACTTTCGTCGGCTTTCCCCTGACCTGCAATATCAAAAGCTGTTCCGTGGTCGGGTGAGGTCCTTACTCGATTTAATCCAGCAGTAAAATTAACTCCTTTCCCAAAGGAAAGTGTCTTAAATGGAATAAGTCCTTGGTCGTGATACATGGCTAAAACTGCGTCGTATTTGGAATAGGACTGGCTTCCAAAAAAACCGTCAGCGGGGAATGGACCAAATACTAACTCCCCTTTTTCTATCAATTGCTTAATCAAAGGGCGAAGGATCTGATCATCTTCTTTTCCAATTACCCCTTGATCTCCAGTATGAGGATTAATCCCTAAAACTGCTATCCTAGGTCGCTGAATACCAAAATCAGAAATTAAACTTTTCGATAAAAGCGAAAGTTTGTGCGCAATGCTTTCTGTTGAAAGTTGGTTGGGGATTTCCCTAAGAGGAATATGATCAGTCACTAAGGCAACTCGAAGCCCCTCTGTAATCATAAACATCAGACTTTCACCCTCTAACTGGGAATTCAAGAAGTCTGTATGTCCTGGAAAATGAAAGTCTTTCGTTTGTATGTTTTTTTTGTGAATAGGAGCTGTAACTAGAGTAGCAATTTGACTCTTTTGCAATGCATCCGTAGCTGATTTAAGTGAATTTAAGGCTGCGATACCACCCGCAGGCACCTCTTTGCCATGCTTAAAATTAAAAGGTGTTTCCCAAGAATTGAAAACATTTAGTTGACCTTGTTTGGGCGAATTTAAATCTTTAAGTGGAAAAATCGGTGTATTAAACCCCATCCGTTTTGACTCTTTATCCAAACTTTCACTATGTGCAAATACTATGGGAGTGAAAAAAGAAAAAATACGTTTGTCTTGGAACGTCTTTAATATTATTTCTATCCCAATTCCATTAGGATCGCCAACAGAAAGTCCAACTTTTATTTTAGGGATTTCATTCACTACTTATCTTTTATACTTATTTTTGAACACAAATGTAACTAATTTAAAATGCATGTTTACAGGAATAATTGAAGCTTTTGGTCGTGTTAAATCGCTTGAAAAAGAGGGTGAAAATCTTCATATAAGAATTGAAAGTGAACTCGCGAGTGAACTAAAAATTGATCAAAGTGTTGCACACAATGGCGTCTGTCTTACCGTTGTAAAATGTAACGCTTCAGGCTACACAGTCACAGCAATTGACGAAACGCTTAAAAAAACTAACTTAGGTTCCTTGAGGCTGGGATCATTAGTGAATTTGGAACGTGCAATGAAGCTAGGAGATCGATTGGATGGACATATGGTTCAGGGACATGTCGATCAAACGGCTGTTTGTATCATGGCTGAAACTCAAGATGGAAGCTGGAGCTATACTTTTGAGTACGATATAAATTCGGATCATATTACAATTGAAAAAGGATCGATTACAATCAACGGCGTCAGTCTAACCGTCGTAAATTCTAAAAAAAATCAGTTTTCAGTAGCTATTATCCCTTATACTTTCGAGCATACCAATTTTAACCAACTTAAACTTGGAGATTCTGTCAATCTTGAATTTGATTTAATTGGTAAATATTTATCTAAATTATATTTAAACCGTTAATTTTTATATATTTAGGTAAACTATATCAAAATGAATTTACTCGAATTATCTGCACTGTTGCTGCTTTTAGCATCGGTGTTTTCCATTATTAATTTAAGAATTTTAAAACTCCCTCAGACCATAGGGCTAATGGTATTGGCCATATTTCTGTCCTTAGGGGTTTTAATTATTGGCTTAATTGTACCTGATTTTCTCTCATTTGCTACATCGCTAACAGAAGAATTTGATTTCAGTGTTTTGTTGATCGACGTCATGCTCCCATTTTTATTATTTGCAGGAGCTATTAGTGTTAATGTTCACGAATTATTAAAAGATAAAGTAACCATCCTTCTCTTAGCGACTTTTGGAGTGGTGTTTTCTACATTTGCTGTTGGAACAGGGCTTTTTTGGCTTGTTAGTCAACCCTTTTTAGGCATGGGTGATGTAAGCCTTACCTATGTGGACTGCCTTTTATTTGGTGCGCTTATTGCACCAACAGATCCTATAGCAGTATTGGCAATGGTTAAAAAAATGAACCTTTCAATAGTTACAGAAACCCGAATTGCAGGGGAATCACTTTTTAACGACGGAATAGGTGTCGTGGTGTTTTTGACTTTATTAAGCATGAAAATGGAGGGCATTGAAAATATTACCCCTCAGAGTGTAACTTCTTTATTTGCAACCGAAGTCATTGGAGGTATTTTTCTTGGTTCTGTGATGGGTTATTTGGGTTTAAAACTTGTTAAATATATTGAAAACGAGCATGTAGAACTGGAAGTCCTTATTACACTTTCAATGGTATTATTAGTTCCTGTTATTTCTCATATATTCCATTTCTCAGCTGTGTTAGGTGTTGTTATGATGGGGCTCTTTTTAAATCAAAACATCGATACAGACAAAGAAGCCGATGGGGTTCAAAAAGCAATGGGAGATTATGTGTATAAATTTTGGCACTTGATTGATGAGACCTTAAATGCTATCTTATTTATTCTTATTGGTTTGGAAATTATTCCCATCCTTCAAAACTTTGACTTAAGCTATATTCTTATTATTGTTTTAGTCATTATTTTGGTGGTTGTCTCAAGAGGTATAGGTGTATTTGTCCCTATCAAAATACTCTCCATTAAAAAAACTTTTGAAAAAAATACAGCCCTTATTATTACTTGGGGAGGATTGAGAGGTGGATTAAGTATCGCCTTGGCATTGAATCTTCCTGACAGTATTGGTACTGGTAAAGATTTAATTTTAATCTTGACCTACGGTGTTGTTTTGTTTACGATTTTAGTTCAAGGGCTTACCCTGAAAAAAATTGTAAAATAAAGTTTCTTCCAAAGATTGTGATTCCTATATTTGAATTGAGAAGTTCAAGCTGTGACAACAGTAAAGTCTAACTAAATTTAGAAAGGAGGTGTCTTATGTCTTATAATAATCATTTGAGGAATTGGAGACGGCAGGTACCTAATATCGGACCGCTGTAACATTCCTTATCTATTTATAAAGCGAGCCGATGGGTTCGCTTTTTTTAAACTCTAAAAAATGCAAAAGATTCCCCAGGCTGATCTAACTGACTTTCTTTCAGATAATCATACTCGAAAAAAAGATTTTGTTCAAAAAATAGGAAGTTCATTCGAAGAAATTGGATTTTTAGCACTCAAGGGACACTTTTTGGATAGAGTGCTTCAAGAGTCATTATACAAAGAAATCAAAGCTTTTTTTGCCTTACCCGAAACTACAAAAAACAAGTATGAAGTTCAGGGAGGTGGCGGTCAAAGAGGATATACTGGATTTGGTAAAGAACATGCAGAAGGAAGGACAGTAGGTGATTTAAAAGAATTTTGGCATTTTGGTCAAGATCTAGACAGCGATCCTAAACTCAAGTACTTATATCCTGAAAATATAAATGTAGCTGAACTAAATACTTTTAATTCCGTTGGGAACACAGTATTCAAACGACTTGAAAAAACAGCACAGGTTGTTCTTCAAGCTATAGCGTTATATCTAAATCTTGAAGCTACTTATTTTGACCGATTTATCTTAGAAGGTAATTCTATTTTAAGAGCCATCCATTACCCGCCCATCACCAAGCCCCCAAAAGAGGCCGAACGAGCAGCTGCTCATGGAGATATTAATTTAATAACCCTCTTAATGGGAGCTCAAGGCAGTGGCTTACAAGTGTTAAATAGAAATAATGAATGGATCGATGCCATAGCAGAGACTGATGAATTGATTATCAACGTAGGAGATATGCTCTCTAGATTGACCAATAATAAACTTCCCTCTACCATTCACCGAGTAATAAACCCTCCAGAAAAAAATTGGGGTAAAGCACGGTATTCTCTTCCTTTTTTTATGCATCCTGTTCCCCATATGCCTCTAAATTGTTTGCCACAAACTATCAATGAGGAGCATCCTAAAAAATACAATGATATTACTGCTGGTAACTTCTTACACCAGCGACTTGTTGCCTTGGGCCTTTTAGAGTCCTGAAGCTTTCTCTGATCTGATCGCTTCCAAGACAAGAGCTCCTAAATTTGCTAAAAAAGGAATTCCAACCGATTCAAATTCATATAGATCGTCATTATAAATTTGATTTTCATTGACTAAAACTGTTGCTGTGAGGAAGAATTTCAAATCATTCTCTTGGTCGTGGATATAAGCGACATCAGTAAGTGTGCCGTAAGCATAGCCGACTTTATTATAAATTCTAATTTGATCGGACATTTTCCCTTTCTGATCGCCATAGATAAAAAATTTATTATAGCTATCCCAATATGTATCACCAGTATAATCTGGAAAAGAACTCTCCAAAGTAGACCTACTCATCCAGAAACGCAAAAATTCATAATCCTCTTTTAACAAACCAAATTGCTCGGTTACTGAAAAGCTTTCAGGGAAAATTAACCGCTTCATGATCCCTTCAAGATCCAAAAGAGAAATTCTGTTTTTAGCTTTAAAATCCATCGGTCTAGGAACTAAAACACCTTCTTTTAAAAATCCTTTGCCTTTAGTTATCCCTTTTAGATGCTTATTCTGTTTATTGAATTGGGAAGAAAGAGATTGTTGATGATATAACGTATCGCCTTCTGAGTCAAAAAAAGTATATTCCCAAGTTGTTGTATTATCTGCACCCAAAAGGAATTTATGGAAAATTTGGGTGTGCTCTAAACCCTTAGATTGCAATTCTAGATTGATATAGTCCCTTCCCAAAAAATCAAATAGATAATTGTAAGCGTTATTGTCACTGACCAAAAATATTTTTTTGATAAGGTGAGCAATTGTAAGTTTTCCTTGTTGATGAGTGCTATCTTTAAATTGAATAGGCTCCCCTGATTTATCTCGAATTTCAAAAGCTGTATTAGTATTTATTTTTACACCTTGAGCATTGAGCTGTCTTACTTTTTGGAGTGCAAGAGCAGCAATAGGTAATTTTGCAGTACTCGCAGGATAAAAATATCGTTCTTCGTCCAACTGATATGACGAGGATTGGAAATTGATTTTTGAATTGGACCCAGAATCAACCTGAGTTAAGCGTAATTGAATCTCGTGTTTTTCAAGCTGCTGAACTACCCTTTGGATAGCATCATTTGAATTTGTCATTACCTCATCTAAAATGGGTTTTGAACGCTCACGTTGAAGTGTCATAAATGCGATTAGAAACGCAAGTAAAAAAACTCTAATTTTTAACATCAAATCACCATTTTTAGTTCGGTTTAATAAGGAAAATGTAATCCTTATTTGACAATTGCAACTAGCAGAAAATACAGATTCTTAGTTCTACTTTTCAATCCACAATAATTTTTTTTATATCCTCCGCAGAAGTCAAATCCGGCAAATGTTCTTTCACAGGTAAACAAATTGTTTGTTTAAGTTCAGAGTGATTCAAAATTCTGAGAGCTTCGGGAAGTTCTTTTTCATTTCGTTCAGGATGGATCGGACAATTTTTAAGATAAGGGTACAATAATTTTCCATTAAAACTGAAAATATTCATACTCACCCTGATTTCGTCTGTATGATCTTTATAACGTTCTACCTCTAGAGGATCAGGTTTCTCGATAATATTCTTAAGAAATCCGTGAGCGTCTATGTCCATAACAGCAAATTTTGAGATTCTCTCGTCTGAAAAAGCCAAGCCTGACCTTGCGTAACTGATGAGGGCATGTGGTGTTTCTCTTGAAGTACGCAACAACTTAAAAACCGTACTGGAATATAAGTTGTCTCCATTACAAACTGTAAAAGTAGTATTCATTAATTCGGGATACTGTTCAAGGGCTTGCTGAACAGCGTCTGCTGTTCCAAGTGGCTTTTCTCTTGAATCTGGTATGTGCTGAATTGCAAAACGAATAGTAATATTTGAAAAGATATCAAGAGTCTTCCATTGTTCTATTCGAAGACGAAAGCCCTTATTTTCTGGGCTTGTAATCAGATAAATAGTGTCATAACCCGCTGTTTCCGCATTTTTAATAAGGAAATACAAAAGTGGATGAGAATTAGCTCCCAACGGAATCAAGCTTTTATGTACTTCTTGAGCTTGTTTTTTTATTGTATCGTCAAGTGTGCTAGTGGCTAGAGAGCGTTTCATACGAGATGAAGCACCTCCAGCCATAATCAGTAAAGCTTTATTTTCAATCATACATGTGAAGTTAATTCTACCTCATAGGCCTGAATTGATCCCGCATTATTAAATGCCTCAATTACTTGAGTCTTCAATTCGTTGGTTGTTAGTGCTACCATACAGCCTCCTCCTCCAGAACCAATTATTTTAGCCCCTAATGCACCTGCTTTTTTGGCGGCTTCCAACTGCTCGACCATCTGAACGGGAGTATTCTGAATACACTCCTGTAAAATCTTCTGATGAGCGTTCATGAGCTGCCCGAGTTGTTTCAAATCTGGAGATAGTTTTGCAAGCTCTTCCTTGGCTTTTTGTGTAATTAAATGGTTGTGTATTGCTGCATACCAATAAGGTTTATGCCTACTTGATACAAAAGCTAAGTACTTTTTATAATCATTCTTACCTGCTTTATGAAGATCAAAATGGGGAAGCTTTCTTTTAACTTCTTCAATTGCATTTTGAGCATAATTTCTGGCGTTCTGAAGTACGGACAATGTTTGTTTTGCGATTCCAGATTCCGCTAGAATTAAAGTCCCCATCCTAGGAGTCAACATGGTAGTAGTCCCCTTTCTTGTATCAATATAAACCATACCCCCTCGTGCAATAGTGTACTGGTCCATTAAGCCTCCTGGCTGATCAAAATAGAGTACTTCTGCTTCATATGCCCATTCCCCAATTTGAGCATCAGTGACCGTCCATTGACCCTCTTGAGCTTGCACTAAAAAACGAAGCCAAGCTACAACCAAAGCCGAAGAGCTGGAAACTCCCGCATTGACAGGAATGGTTCCAGATATTTCTATCGAATATCCTTGGGAAAAAACAGCCCCTTTTTGGGCTAAAACTGCCATACAGGATTGGAAGTAATTAGTTGCATCTTTTAAATTATAGTTTTGAGTTAGATCTATAAATATTTCTTCTTGTAAATCAAGTAATTGAATAGTATAATTTGAATCAGTAGTTGGGACTGCTTTGACCTTGATGAAACGATTAATTGCACCCGCAATAACAGGAAGACCTAAATAATCTTGATGATCTCCAAAAAAACATATCCTTGCTGGTGCTTGGACAATTATTCGAGTTTTGATAAGCAATATTATTAGTTAATTTTATTAAGAAATAATTCCCAAAGGATTTGTAGAGGTCCATTGTTTTCTGGTAAAATCTGGGAATTGTTGTGGCATTCCACCTTGAGCTACAGAAGCTTCGCTTAAGGGAGCGACAGCACTCCATAAACACCCTTCATAAACATTTTGATCAAGTGCTTCTCCTTTTCTTAGGCATTCAACAATTCTGTATAACATCATAAAGTCCATTCCCCCATGACCCCCCATTTTTTTTGCTAAGGCGCCTAGTCGAGTATACATCGGATGCTCATACTGATCGTAAAGCAGGTCTATTTGTTCTCCTTGAGCCCAGCGGTGGTGACTATCAGTAGCACCCTTAACACCTCCTTCTAGCGCAACACGAGTTGGGTAGCCGGCCAATGTCCCCTTGGTCCCCTGGACTAAATTGTGTCGAGTGTATGGACGTGGGCTTGTTTCATCCCACTGAATCATAATCGTTCTTCCCAAAGCTGTTTTCAGTATGGAGGTATTTAAATCTCCCCCATTGTATTTAAGTTGATTCCATTTATGGTTTTCGGGGTAATTTTTTTCAGCATACAATGCCCTACCTTTAGAAGGACTAGAAAAGGAAACTAAAGTTGAAAACTGATCTTCTCCACGTCCTAAATTCATGTATTGAGCAACTGGGCCTAAGCCATGAGTTGGGTATAAATTTCCATTTCGGTTTGCGTAATGTGGTGTTCTCCATGAACCTGTTCCACGTTCCTGCTCTTCCATTTGAAATCGAAGTTCGTGAATGTAAGCAGCTTCTGCATGAAGAATTTCTCCAATTACACCCTTTCTACAGAGGTTCAAATAAAGAAGCTCTTCCCTTCCGTAATTCACATTCTCCATCATCATACAATGCTTTTTGGTTTGCTCAGAAGTATCAACCAAATCCCACATTTCTTCTAAAGTTACAGCAATAGGGACCTCAACAAAGGCATGAGCACCCTGTTTCATCGCTTCAATGGCCATTGGCGCATGATTTTTCCAATTTGTAGCAATAAAAACGGCGTCTGGTTTAATCGTTTCGAGCATTTTTTTCCATTGGGTTTCATCTCCAAAAAAACGTTGTATTTCTTGATGACGTTTGCCTTCTCCTACAGCCTCACAATTACGTACAGAACGATCAACTAAATCTTCATATAAATCAGAAATTGCGACAATTTCAGTTCCTTCAATAGCGGCTAGCTGTCTTGCGTGACCACTGCCTCTAGCTCCTACTCCAATAAGTGCAATTCTGACTTTCTCTAGCTTTTTGTCCTTGAAATCTCCCATGTAAGATCCTCCTGATGGGGTCGCCTCTTTCTCTTGCGAGCAAGCAATTGAACTTGCTAAGTAAAGTGAAGCTGTTGACAATGAGGTTTTTTTCAAAAAATTTCTTCTGTTGAGCGATTTCATAATATGACTTATTTTGTTTAAAGTTAAGTACTTCTAGAATGTTTTTCTAAGTTAAAAAATCTCTCATAATCAACCTTATTTTAAATAATATTTTAAACTAATTTTTTGCGAAAAGTTATTATATTTAAATAAATTAAAAACTATGGGAGTAGGTGGAACAGTTTTGGCCAGTGTGGTAATTTGTCTTGTTATTGGGATCCTGATTGAGCTCAAAGAGCGACATTTAAATTAATATGGGGTATTTTTTGAGGAATATTTTGGTATATGGTGCCATTGCATTTGTGCTTTGGATGCTCTATGCAGCAGTTAAAGGAATGAGAAATAAAAAGTAACATTGTAGTGAAAAAGCTAACAAGAAAAAATTGTAAAATCCTCTTTGCTTTAAGTATTGTAAAAAAAATTGGTGTATTAATCTGGCTGTTCTATTATTAAGTACAACAGATAAAATTGCCCTAAATAGATTCACAAAATTACAGTAGTATATAAATCCTACTTCCTACTAAATCTAATTTTTAATTCTACTTCCTTCTAAATCAAACATCCCCATCAAAGAACCTGTTACGGTGTCTTCTTCAATGGTCAATTCAAAATAAATATCATAGCCAGCGGCATAAGCCTCTACAGTAAAAGTCCCTTCATCAAATGTTGTTCCCTCAACCTCAAATGCAACATCTTCACTACCTTCTTGAGGAGTAATTGCAGCTTTGTACTGGTCTCCTTCTTTTGTTAAGTCTAAAAATAGAGGAATATCACCAAAATTGTCTACCTCAAATACTGTCATTTCATAAGAGCCAACATAAGGATCTTTGACAATGTTTTTTTGTACTCCACAGGAAATAAAGAAGAGTACGGTCAATAGAGAAAAATAAAATTTCACAGTTATATGATTTAAGTTATACCCTAATATACGTTTTTTATTCTGTACTTTCTTGTGATTCATCAACTACTCTGTCCCAAACTGTTATTGCACCACTTGTTTGATCGTTCCAAGTCATGCGGTTATCATTATTCGAAAAACTAATCAAATAAGTGACTAAATTTGATCCCTGAGTATAATTATAAAGTCCAGTATCTGGATCTTTAGCCCAAGTAAAAACTGAAATGGAGGGACTTAAACAACCTCGTGAGTTTACATCGACAAAAACATACTTAGTGCTTACAATTTGACTGGTAATGGTAGCTGTAAATTCCATACAAGAATACTCAGGTATAAGATCAATCAAAGACGTTTTGACTTCCTCCCATATTGTAGTGATTCCACTCTCATCTGTTACTGAATAGACCTCCCATTCTCCAATTGAGGTGTCTGGTAAGGGTTCCTCTACGCCACAGCTTAGAAAAAGAAGTATAAATGATAATGATAAGGTCTTTAGTAGCGTTTTTGGGTACATGATATTATTTTACGCAAAATTATTAAAAAATATATTGCCGAAAGGTTTATTTAAAAAACTTCTTGAAATAAATAATCTTGGTATTTGGTAATTGGGTCCAGATATAATAGTTAATTTTGCAAAAGTTTGGATTTATTTAATGTATTATTAAAAATCACTTTCTATGAAAAAAATGTCTTTACTCTTATTAATTATGGTCAGCTTTTCAGTGTCTGGTCAGATGGAAATTGAGGCCAAAGAGCTAAGCAAAAAGGAAATTAGAGCCCTTAAGAAACAAAAAAGTTTTGAAAAACAAAAAGCGAGATATGCAAAAAGAGGTCTAAATGATTGGGGAATAAATGAAAATGCCCCAAATTTAGTTGTCGCAGTTCGAGAACATCTTGGATCAGCCAGAATAGATTTTCAAAAGGGTCTTGTAATCATTCGCCAGTCAGAGTCTTTTTCAAATGGTCAACCCTTTCCATTATGGATTGTTGACGGACAGCAGTACAGTTACCCTCCCAACAACATCGCCTATCAAAATATTCGTGAGGTTATTGTCTATGAATCTCTGGCAGAGACCAACAAATGGGGGCAACAGGGACGTTCGGGTGTTATTGAAATCAAGACAGTAAACAATACTGACTAAGAAATGAAACCTATTTTTTTTAAGGTTTTCATCTTCATCTCAATTATAGCCATTCATTTTGCTGGTTATTCGCAATCAAATGTAACCCCAGATAAGCCCTACCTTACTGTATTGGGAACTGTTCAAGATGGAGGTCTACCTCATATTGGATGTCAAAAAACATGTTGTGCCAACGCATCTCTTGCCCAACAAAATTCCTTAAAAGTAACAGCTCTATCTGTAACCCAGCCTAAAATTAATTCCACACTTCTTTTTGAAGCAACCCCAGAGATCATTTCTCAGTGGGGGCAACTTCCAAACATTCCCTCAGGTATTTTTTTAACCCATGCACATATGGGACATTATGCTGGACTGCTGCATCTCGGCAGGGAGGCTTTAGGAGCAAAAAACATACCTGTCTTAGTCATGCCAAGAATGAAATCATTTCTAAAACAAAATGCCCCTTGGAGTCAATTGGTTGAACTTGAAAATATTAATCTGATTGAACTTGAGGATAATGTTAAAAATAAAATCGGTCAACTTTATATCACTCCTATTCTAGTTCCTCATCGTGATGAATTTTCTGAAACTGTAGCCTACCAAATCCAAGGGCCAAAAAAAACAGTGTTATTCTTACCTGATATCGATAAGTGGAGTCGATGGGAAAATGATTTAGCTGAAATTTTAAAAGAAGTAGATTACGCCTTTATCGATGCTACATTCTTTGATGAATCTGAATTGAATTACAGGCCTATTGAGGAAATTCCTCATCCCCTTGTCAAAGAAACGATATCCTTACTTCAGCCACTATCTAAAAAACTTAAAAACAAAGTATTCTTTATACACATGAATCATACGAACCCCATGTTGGATAGAAAAAGTGAGGCAACTAAATGGGTTCTTAAACAAGGATTTAATATCGCTAGGGAGGGGCAAACTTTTAAATTATAGATAATCTAGTACCCCAAAAGCTTAGAATAAGTTTCATTTTAAACTAATTCCCTTTGTTAGAAGAAGTCATGGCTTTTGCTACAAAAAAAATATTATCAGCTTAAAATTCCTTCCTGTGATTCATTGTAGTCATTATTTGTATAGGTTTTTTAACTTTACCCCGTGTCAAGAATTATAATTGTTATGGGGGTAAGTGGAAGCGGTAAAACCACACTGGGAAATGCCATAGCAAAAAAATTTAACTATGTTTTTTTAGAAGGTGATGCTTTTCATTCTGAATTAAACAAAGAAAAAATGAAAAAAGGAATCCCATTGACCGATCAGGATCGTTTACCTTGGTTGATAAAAATCAACCAAACACTTCAAAGTAAAAAAGGAGTAAAGATTGTTTTGGCCTGTTCTGCACTAAAGGAAAATTATCGAGAACTTCTCCAACAAAAGTTAGCGCAAAAAACAGTGTTGTGGGTATATTTAAAGAGCGAATTTTCAGTTTTAAAAAAACGGATGGAGAATCGCGATCATTTCATGCCAGTAAGTTTACTTAAAAGTCAGCTTGAAACCCTTGAGGCTCCCAAAAAAGCAATAACAATTGACAGTTCACTAAGTATAGAAAAAATGATTTATCAACTTAAACCCCATCTTTATGAATAAAAAATCGGGATGGGGAATTGCGGGTATGGGTGTAATGGGGACTAGTTTAAGCAGGAATTTTGCGCAAAAAGGAATTCAACTAGCATTATATAATCGGCGAGTTAAAGGACTAGAAGAAGACGTAGCTTTAAAAAAGAAAAACTTGTTCTCAGAGCTCCAAACTGCTGAAGTATTTGAGGAGTTGATTGGCTTTGTTTCCGCACTGGAGGCTCCAAGAAAAATTTTACTTATGCTCCCCGCTGGAAAACCGACTGATCAATTTTTAGCTCAACTCGTTCCCTTGCTTTCAAAAGGTGATATCATTATGGATGGGGGCAATACACATTATCAAGAAACTGAAAAAAGATCAAAAACACTTCAAGAAAAAGGCATTTTGTTTCTAGGTATTGGAGTGTCTGGAGGTGAAGAAGGAGCTTTAAATGGACCTTCACTAATGGTGGGTGGCGATCCTGAAGCTTATGAAATAGTCAAAAACGATTTATTTCAAATTGCAGCCCAAAATAAAACAAACAAACCTTGTTGTGCTTTTTTTGGAACTGGAGGAGCGGGGCATTTTGTTAAAATGGTTCATAATGGTATTGAATATGCTGAAATGCAATTACTTGCCGAAGTGTATGCATTAATTAGATCTAATACTTCACATGATGATATACAAAACACACTAATTCAATGGAATAAAACAAAAAGTAAAGGTTATCTACTAGAAATTACAGCGGCACTATTACATCATAAAGAAGGTCAACTTCCTTTCATTGACCTGATTCAAGACCAAGCGTCAAGCAAGGGGACAGGTGCTTGGGCTACAGCAACAGGGACTACTCTGGGCTATTCAAATTCACTTATGGCTAGTGCGCTCCATGCACGTTATATTTCCTCTTTTAAAAAGGCAAGAGTAGCATTTAGTAACGAATTTAACGAGGAACATACCCCATTAGAAAGCACATTAATTCAACTCAAAAAAAGCTACGATTTATCACGCTGGATCAATCATCACCAGGGTTTTGAAATGCTCGCTATCGCTGCAAAAGAATATAACTGGAACCTCGATTTAAGTCAAGTTGCTTCGGTTTGGTCAGAGGGGTGTATCATTAAATCAGACCTTATGGAACTCTGTGCGTCTTTATTTAAGAACGAGAGCTCACTTCTTTACAGTAAAGAGTTTAAACTACTTTTAATGGAGGGAAAGGCTGCATGGAAAAATACACTCAAAAGCGCAATTGAGAGTGAAATTTCAATTCACTGTATCCAAAGTGCTTGGTCATATTTTACTGCACTTAAAACAGACAAAAGCTCTGCCAATATAATTCAAGCTCAACGGGATTATTTTGGTGCTCATGGTTTTCTGAAAGTCGATAGCCAGAGTGACGTGTTACAGCATGGTCCATGGTCTAAAAAAGAGTCTAGTCGACAAGACCAACAGGGCGATTCTCAGTGCCTTTAATGCCTGTTAAGCGATCTCCAAGCACTGCTCGAACAGAATCTGCAATTTTAGTAATTTTAAATACCCACTCAGGATGTATATTGGCCAGATTGTTTTGTTCTTCGGGATCCAAACTCAGATCATACAGTTCAGGCATTTTAACCTCATTTCTATCATAAGGAACTGGAAACCCATCGTTAGTCGCTTCCCTACCGTTCAAACTTCTGTAGGTATGAGGAACATATAATTTCCAATCCTTATGACGGACGGCATGTAATTCATTAGTTCGATAATAAAAGAAAAAGTTTTCGTGAGGGGAATGAGTTGTTTCTCCAGTAAGAAGTGGAACTAATGAGGCGCCATCAATTTTTTTATTGGGAGTAGCACTCTTGGTAAATTCAACCAATGTAGGTAGCCAATCAATTCCCATAGCAGGTGCGTCTATACGTGTGTTTGGTTGGATTGACTTAGGATAGCGTACAATTCCTGGAACTCGATGTCCACCCTCCCAATTGGTTCCTTTACCTTCCCTAAAAATTCCTGCGGAGCCAGCGTGACCACCATAAGAAAGCCAAGGACCATTATCAGAAGTAAAAACTACAATCGTATTTTCATCCAATCCTTCTTTTTTAAGGGTGCTAAGTATTTGTCCAACAGAATCATCAATCTCGCCAATGACATCACCGTAAAGTCCTCTGTCTTGTGTGTTTTGAAATTTAGGACCCGCAAACAAAGGCACGTGAGGTTGAGGATGGGGCAGATACACAAAAAAGGGATCTTTTTTATTTCTTTTGATAAACTCAATTGCTTTTCGAGTCAATGCCCCAGTCAAGAATGTTTGATCTTCTAATACACGGAGCGGAGTTTCGTTTTCATAAAGATAAATCTCTGGAAAATTAAAAATACTTCCTTGTTGGGGGTGTTTGGGCCACATATCATTAGAATAAAGAATCCCATAAAATTCATCAAAACCATGCTTACGAGGTAAAAACTTAGGTGCATCTCCCAAATGCCATTTCCCGAAAATCCCTGTTTTGTAACCTCGCTCTTTAAGCAGTTCTGCGATAGTAGTTTCGTCAGGATTAAGCCCCACTTTAGAGCCTGGGCTATACGCATTATGTATTCCTATTCGATCAGGATAACACCCAGTTAAAATGGAAGCTCTTGATGCAGAGCATACAGGTTGAGTAGCGTAATAAGATGTAAAATATGCTCCTTCTTTTGCCATTTGGTCAAGGTGAGGTGTAGTAATATCTTCTGCACCATAAATACCTAAATCGCCATAACCTTGATCATCTGTCAAAATAAAAATAATGTTTGGAGGTTGGATACTGTTATTCTGACTGCAAGCAGTAAAAAAAATAACAATGGAGATGATAACGTAATTTTTCATTAAAATAGAAATTGAATTTATTTAAAATAAAAAGTCGAATTTTTAGACTTCGATTAAAATTACAAAACGAGAATGATCTTACTCTTAACTTCTGAGGAGGAACTTAATCAAATAAAAGCTTGGCAGTTGCTTCTCCAATCTTACTGCCAATGGCAACTCCCATTCCACCCAGACGAACTCCCAAGGCAATGTGATCTCCTTTTTTTTCAATTAATGGTAATTTTTTTTTCCCAAAAGCCATAATACCAGACCATTCAGTTTCTATTTCATAGCTTTTCTCAGGGCAAATAAAATGGTCTAGATCGTCAATTAATTGTTGTTTTATCCTCTGGTTTAAACCAAATTCTGTAGTGGTCTCTTGCTGAAGATCTAATTCTCTTCCTCCTCCCAACAAAATTCTATTTTCAATATTTCTGAAATAATAATATCCTTCTTTATAATGAAATGCGCCTTTTAGTTTTAAGTTTGTTAAAGGTTTTGTAAGGATGAGCATGCCTCTCCCAGGATTCAATTCGATTTGTGGAAAAAACCGTTTTGTAAATGCATTAGTACAAAGAGCCAACTTTCGAGTTTGTAATTCAATCTGTTGATCTTTTAATTTGAGGCTAAGGGCTGATTTATTTTTATTCAAATCAAACGCTGTAACCTCAACTTGAGAAAAAAAGTCAATATCCTTTAGGTTAATTTTTGCTCTTAGGGTACGCATCATTTTACCGGTATGAATCTGACCTTCAAATGGGTTTTCAATTAAATGATGAATATGTGTTTTACTCAATCCATAAGATTCAATTTTGGCATTACTAGATTGGTAAACATTGGCATCAAAGAGGGGGTATAAAAGCCTATTAATTTCATCGATTCGTTCAAGTGACTTCGGTGCTTTATCGAAAAAGAGTTCGTACCCACCATATGTTTGGAAATCAATATTTTTTTCTCCTAAAGTTTGCTTTAGAAGTGAAAGGCCCTCGAGTCTTAACTGAACTAGACCAATGAGTTCTTGAGTACTCATGTGACGTGTATCGTCTACCAATTCAGAAAGTGATCCAAAACAAGTAAATCCAGCATTTTTAGTACTCGCACCTGAGGAAAATAGCCCACGCTCTAAGATTCCAATTTTTGCTTTAGGGTATTCCTTTCGATAGGTCAAAGCACAAAACATTCCTGTTATACCTCCTCCCAAAACAATAAAGTCATAATCAAGCATTGCTGATTGTTCCCAATAACTCAACATTTTTATAATTTAAAGATTTGATCCATCAAGACCCACTTTTCTCCAGGTTTTGCACAAGGCAATGCTTGCTGATATTTGGCCATTAAGGTTTCCCACTCTTGAACTTTGAGGTCGGCTGAATCTTGTTGCTGCTTCTTTGCAAGTGAAAAATCAGGTTCGGTTTCCATAATCATAAATAATCGGTTGGAAACCTGGTATATTTCCATAGATAAAACCCCTGTTGACTTGATCTGATCAAGTATTTCAGGCCATACTTTTTGATGCTGTTCGACATAGGTGTCAATCAACTCTGGTTTATTTTTTAGGTCTAGGGCAAAACAATATTTTTTTCTTTTATTTTTCATCTTAAGTAGTCCATTTTAAGCTTCTAAAACCGTACACAGAAACTACAAGAAAACAGACTAAAGGTAAAATAAATGAAAAATTAACTTCTGAAACACCGACAATTGAAACATCGCTATACCCCTGACCACCAATATCCAAAATCATACCCTGTAGAATCGGCATAAATGCACCTCCTACAATTGCCATTACCAAAAATGCAGAAGCAGGTTTGGCATCTTCCCCTAATCCGTTTAGTGCAATTCCATAGATGGTTGGGAACATCAACGACATGCAAAACGAGGTTAAAACTAGAGCATACAGCCCTCCAATCCCTTGAATAAAAATTATTCCAATACAACATACCACAGCCAGGAGTCCTAAGGTCATCAGCAACTTCCCTGAATTGATAAATTTTAATAAATATGTACATAAAAATCTTCCAAGTAAAAAAAGTATCAGTGCAGCATAAGCATAATTCACTGCATTTTTGTTCTCGATTCCTATATTTTCGGCGTATTGGTATATGTAAGTCCAACACATAATTTGTGCACCAACATAAAAGAGTTGTGCAATAACTCCTCCTACAAAATGCTCTTTCTTGTAAATTCTCTTGATGGAGTCCCACATACTTGTAACCTTTTTATGCTCGGTTTCATTTGGCATTTTGACAAAAGCTATAAGCACTAAAAGTGCCGTTACAAAAACACCAAGAGCTACGTATGGATTCCGAATCAATTCAAGATCTGCTGTCTTTACCGCAGCTTTAGCAGAGGAAGATAAAGTTTCATAAATTCCATTTCCTTGAGCATCAACATCATCGGACTGTAAAGATCCTAAGATAAAAGTTTGAGCAACTAGTAAACCCATTAGAGCTCCCATAGGGTTGAATGCCTGTGCAAGATTCAAACGCTGTGTTGCTGTAGCTTCATCGCCCATAGAGAGAATGAAAGGATTTGAAGTCGTTTCTAAAAAAGCTAACCCAAAAGTGAGAATGTACAAGGCTGCTAAAAAGAAGATGTAATTTTCTAGAGCTGTTGCAGGATAAAATAAAAGTGCCCCGATAGCATAGAGGCCAAGACCTACTAATATTCCTGTTTTGTATGAATATTTTTTAACTACAAAAGCAGCAGGAAGCGCCATAGTAAAATACCCTCCGTAAAAAGCCGCTTGAACCCAAGAGGCTTCAGTATTATTGAGTTCCAATACTTTTTTGAATGCAGAAACCATGGGATTGGTAATGTCATTTGCAAAACCCCAGAGTGCAAATAGAGAAGTAATTAAAATAAACGGAACGAACAATTCTTTTGGAACTACTGCAACTTTTTTATTTAAATTCATATTTATAGCTTATAGTGATCGGTCTAAGTGGGTATACCCCCCATCCACGAAAAAAAGTTGACCAGTCGTATGACTTGATTGTCTTGAAAGAAGAAAGGCAACTGCACTCCCAATTTCTGAAGCAGAAGTCATTCTATTTTCTAAGGGGATGTTGGCTTCAATTGTTTTTAATTTTTCCTCGGGATTTGGAAAAGTTTTAATCCATTTTTGATAAAGCGGTGTGTAGCATTCTGCTACGATAACAGCGTTGACCCTAATTGAGTAAGGTAATAACTCTACCGCCCATTCTCGTGTCAAGGCATTTCTTCCTCCATTCGCTGCCGCATATGCTGAAGTTCCACCTTGGCCTGTAACTGAAGTTTTTGAACCTATGTTGACAATTGCACCTTTTGATTTTTTCAAGGCAGGAAGACTATAGTGTGCCATCATAAAATAATGCGTCAGATTGCGATGAATGGATTGAGTAAATGAGTCAAAATCACCTTTCTCAAGACTGACTCCATCATTGACTCCTGCATTGTTAACCAAGCCATCAATCATCCCGTATTGCTGTTCTATTTGTTCTACTGCATTTCTACATGCTTCTGGGTCGGTAAGTTCAGCATAAGCATGTCCAACTTTTGCTCCAGAAGTCTCAAGGGTCTTTATCGCTTGAAGTATAGTGGTTTTATTTCTTCCAACTATTACTGGTAGGGCACCCTCTTTAATCAATTGTTCACAAATCCCAAAACCGACTCCTTTAGACCCCCCAGTTACAATGATTACTTTGTCTTTTAGTTGTAAGTCCATTTTTTCTTATTCTGTGATATTATAAATTCTTACAGCGTTGTCTCCAAAAAGCTTTTTCTTTTTTTCTTCTGAAAAACTTGCTGAATAAGAGGAAACCAAATCAAGAACCTCATCGTAAGTCCCAGCAAGAAGACAAACTGGCCAATCAGATCCAAAAAGGACACGATCTTCACCAAAAGCCTCAAAGACGATATCCAAATAGGGAATAAAATCGTCTTTTTCCCATTGATTAAGATCTGCTTCAGTAAGCAGTCCTGAAATTTTACATGACACAAAAGGTGATAATGCTAATCGTTGAATCTTTTCTTTCCAATCTGAAATTTTCTGATCTTTAATATAGGGTTTGGCTAAATGATCCAAGACAAATTTTTGATTTGGAAATGAAGTAGCGAGTTGGATTGCTGATTCCAACTGACTCGGGTAGATTAAAACATCAAACGTAAGATTTAAACTTTCCAGCTTACTAATTCCATTTTGAAAGTCAGCCCCCAAAAGAAAATCAGGCTTTTCAGACTGAACAATATGTCTTACACCTTTGAAATAAGGGTTTTGAGCATAAAACCTTAAGCGGTCGTTCACATTTTTTGCGCCTAGATCTACCCATCCAATTACTGCTTTGATAAATGAATGTTGAGCTGCCAAGGAAAGTAGATATTCTGTTTCAGCTTCTGACTGATCTACTTGAACTAATACACAACCGTCAAGAGAATGCTGGTCTAAATGAGTTTCTAAATCGTTAGGAAGAAAATCTCTTTTGAGGACAACCATTGAATCATCTATCCAGGCATGTCTGGATTTATCAAACTTCCAAAAGTGTTGATGGGAATCTATTCTCATACTTTTGCTGAATATGCAACTACTTTTTGTTTTGAAATCCCCAAACCTTCGATTCCTAGTTCAACTTCATCACCGGGGATCAAATATTTTGGGGGATTTAGCCCTAAACCTACGCCAAAAGGTGTCCCGGTGGAAATAATATCTCCAGGGAGTAAGGTCATAAATTGGCTTATGTGACTGATTACCTCTTGAACATTAAAAATAAAATCAGAAGTATTACTGTCTTGCATGGTTTGACCATTCAATTTTAACCACAGTCGTAAATTATTTGGATTACCCACCTCATCGGGAGTAGCAATGAATGGCCCTAGAGGTGCAAAAGTATCACAACTTTTTCCCTTTACCCATTGGCCGGAACGCTCTATCTGAAATTCACGTTCACTCACATCGTTGTGAAGTACATATCCTGCCACATGATTCAATGCTTCTTTTTCACTTACATATGAGGCTTTTGCTCCAATGACAATAGCCAGTTCAACTTCCCAATCAGTTTTAACACTCCCTTTGGGTATAACAATATCATCATGAGGCCCAACAATAGCTGAGGTTGCTTTAAAAAATAAAACCGGTTCTTTTGGAGGCTCCATTCCGCTTTCTTCAGCATGTTTGGCATAATTTAACCCTACGCATACTATTTTAGAAGGACGTACTACAGGTGCTCCCAAGCGAATGTCTTCATTTATTTCAGGACATTTCGATTGGTTGTTTTCTAACCAAGCTTGGAGTCTTTGTATTCCACCAGTTCCAAAAAAATTTTCATCGTAGTCCGTTATAAAGCTGCTAACATCGATACGTTTACCATTTTGAAGTTGAATTGCTGGCTTTTCATTTCCCTTATTTCCAAATCGAATTAATTTCATTCTATTAAATCTTTATTTTCCGTTTAATTTTATAAATCCTCCATCTATAGGATAATCTGTTCCTGTAATAAACCCTGCCTCATCTGAACATAAAAATAAGGCAAGTGAGGCAATTTCGATTGGTGTACCCATCCTACCAATAGGTTGTGTTTTTGAAAGTTTTCCAAACATTTCATCTTCTTGTCCAGGATAATTTTTTTTGATGAAGCCTTCTACAAAAGGAGTGTGTACTCGAGCAGGTGAAATAGAATTACAACGAATATTTGAAGCTAAATAATCCTTGGCTATAGAATAAGTCATAGATAATACAGCCCCTTTGGTCATTGAATATGCAAAGCGATCTTTGATCCCTACTGAAGCCGCGACTGAGCCCATATTCAGTATAGATCCCTTTCCTGCTTTTTTCATCAAAGGGATACATGCTTTTATGCAATTGAAAATTCCCTTTACATTGACGCTATATAATCGGTCAAAATCTGCTTCCTCAGTTGATTCAACTGTTCCAACGTGTGCTATCCCAGCATTATTAACCAAAAGATCTACAGATTCTTGTGATCCTATACCCTGAACAACATCAAGTACTTGTTCGTATTTTGAAACATCCACGCAATGAGCAATCGCTTTAAAGCCTGATTTTTGAATTTCGTTGAGTGTTTGGTTAGCAGCATTTAAGTCTGATTCTAAAATATGAACTGAGGCTCCATTTTCTGCAAAAGTGCTTGCAATTGCTTTTCCTATACCGCTTCCCCCTCCTGTAATTATTGCCGTCTTCCCTTTTAGATTGAATATAGCCATTTCAACTGCTTTCGTTTAAGTTATTCTGCAACACTAAAAATACACAATAGAACGACTTCCACAACCTTTTAAAAAAATAAAAGGGTAATTCAAGCCAACCATAGCCTTGTTACCCTTTTAAAAAAGTAGGGTGTGAAGCCCTACATGGCAAAAATAGACATTAGGAACCCATTTATCACCTACTTTCGCTTTTATTTATAAAATGTTTCACTGCGTTTACTCATTACATCCTTATTGAATTCACTAACTTGAATTTGATTTGAAATTTCTAGTAGTGCATTTTTTTTCCTATTTAATTTTTTTAGTTATGATACAAGGCTATGAAACCCAACCGTATGAACTTCTTAAAAACTACGACGATTTCGAGCTGAGATACTATCCATCGGTTATTATGGCACAGACTGAAAGTAGCCCTGGCTCAACCCAAAATTTTAGAAAATTGTTTCGATATATTTCAGGGGCAAACGAATCCAATCTTAAAATTGCAATGACCACTCCTGTTCACATGGAACAAACTAAAGACAAAAATAAAATGGCGTTTGTATTGCCAGGCAACTTAAAGAAACCCCCCAGTCCAAGAAATAAAAATGTAGAAATTATTCAATCAAAAGAAGCTTACTTCGCTGTAATCCAATACGGGGGTTATTCTAATTTAAATAAAGTAGACTATTATTCCAATCTACTCAAAGGGTCTCTTGAAGAATTGGGAATCAAGGTCATTGGCAACCCTATTGTCTTAGGATATAATTCCCCCTATAAATTTTATAATCGTCGAAATGAAATTATTATTGAAGTCCTTTACAATTAGCATACTCCCTTTAAATTTTATATTTTCATGCCACTTTTAGTCAAACTGTAAATCAAACGTCATGAAAAAAAATCTCTTTCTTTTATTTTTCTTTACTACGATGGGTGCCCTTGCTCAGTTAGAAGAAG
Source organism: Flavobacteriaceae bacterium (assembly GCA_029249225.1). Taxonomy (GTDB): domain Bacteria; phylum Bacteroidota; class Bacteroidia; order Flavobacteriales; family Flavobacteriaceae; genus MS024-2A. The sequence continues at coordinate 17,739 of JAQWHT010000048.1, read as the reverse complement.
TCACTCCTGAAAAAGTTGGTATTTCTTCCCAAAGGATCAATCGAATTACCAGTCTTTCAGAAGAATATGTAAAATCAAATAAGGTTCCTGGCATTGTTACCATGGTGTCAAGGAATGGAAAAATTGTATATTATGAAGCTTTTGGTAATCGAGGTGCTGATGATCAGTCAAAAATGAAAAAAGATGATCTCTTCCGAATCTACTCCATGACCAAGCCAATAACTGCTGTAGCAGCTATGCAACTTTACGAAGAGGGTAAATTTCATTTGAACGATCCCGTGACAAAATTTATTCCTGAATTTGAAAATATTAAAGTATTAAATGATAAAGGTGTAGTCGTTTCTTCTGAAGAAAAAATGACAATGCAGCAATTACTTACCCACACAGCTGGATTTTCCTACGGATTCAATCCAAATGACATGGTAGATCAGAAGTATGGTGAGGCAAAACTTTGGGAATCAAAAGATTTAGATGATTTTACAGAAAAGATTGCTGCGCTTCCTTTAAAGTTTGAACCCGGAACAAAGTGGCATTATTCAATTGCGGTTGATTTAACTGGATTGATAGTTGAACGCCTGTCTGGAAAATCGTTAGAAGATTATTTTCAAGATCATATTTTTAACCCTTTAGGAATGAAGGATACCTTTTTTGAAGTCCCAAAAAATAAATCAGACCGTTTTTTACCCAATCATTATTTTGACGCTTCTACGAAATCCCCCAAAACCCTCCCGATTGACCCGAACAGTGCAATGAGTAATTATGAAAAAGTAAGCCTGTATTCAGGGGGTGGAGGTTTAGTTTCTACTGCGATGGATTATATGATTTTTACTGAATGTCTAAGAAATGGTGGGATCTATAATGGAAAACGAATTTTAGGTCCTAAAACTGTTCAATTCATGACTAAAAACCACCTCGAAGGAAGTTTAACCAATACCGTTAACTCTGGAGAAAATCCTCTATCTAAGGCACAGTCTGATGGGTTTGGTTTTGGACTCGGTTTTGGAATCGTAACCAATAGCATCAACAACAGAGTAATTGGTAGCGATGGAGAATATAATTGGGGCGGAGCAGCAGGAACCGTTTTTTGGATTGATCCTGCGGAGGACCTAGTTGTGGTGTCAATGATCCAATTAATGGGTTCTCCATGGAGTTTAAGAGAGGACCTTAAAGTTGCAACTTACCAATCCCTAATCCAAACAAACGAATAAATCAAATGTATTTACAACTTAATATAAGCCAAATGAAAAAACTATTTTTCCCAGTCTCTCTCTTTATTTTTCAGTTAACATTTTCCCAATTTGAAGAAATAAATTCATTTCAAAAAAAACTAATTCAAAATGAAATTACAGGAAGTAATGTCGCCATGGTTTGGCAGGACGGACAGGAAATTTATCACCATATAGAAAACAGTTTTCACTCTAAAGGAAAAGCGATCAACACTAATTCCATTTTTCCGATTTGGTCGATGTCAAAACCCATAACTATAGTTGCCATGATGACCTTGAAAGAAAAAGGGCTTATTGACTTTGAGGATAACGTTTCCAAATATCTTCCAGAATTTAAGAACCTAAGATGTAAAAATCCAGATGGATCTGTTTACAGGTGTAAAAATGCATTGACTATATTTCACCTTTTAACGCATCGTTCTGGATACGGTTACTACAGTAATCCACAATTTTTTACAAGTACTGTAAAATATAATACCCTAGACGAGTTCAGTGAGGATGTTGCAAATCATCCTGTAGAATTTGAACCGGGGTCTAATTACTTATACGGTATTAATATGGCCATCTTAGGTCGAATCGTCGAAGTGATTACAAAAAAAACATTTTATGAGTATTTAAAGGATGAAATTTTTGACCCGTTACAAATGAAAGATACTAAATTCTATCTGACAGCTAGCGATCGAGAAAGATTTCAGCCTCTCTATATAAACAATGGATCACTCAAAGGATATACAAATGATCTTGACGAATTAACCTATGACATAAATAATAAAGCATATTTTGGAGGAGAGGGACTGACCTCAACCATGGCTGATTATTCACATCTATGTAAAATGTTAGTTAATGGTGGCGTCTATAATGGAACTAGAATTATTTCACAAGAAAGTATTGACGAAATGACCCAATCCTACTCCACAGTTTCTAATGATCCCTTTGATTATGGCTATTCCTTATTTGTTTTATCGGATCCACTCCTTGATGGTGCAAATAGTTCCAAGGGAATCTTTGGCTGGTCAGGATATCACAATACCCACTTTTGGATTGACCAAGAAAAAAATCTTTTCGGATTATTTATGACAAGAGCAAGGGAATTTTCTTTCGATATTCAAAAAGAATTTAGGAGAGCCGTTTACAGCTCATTAGATAATTAAAATTCAGATCATTTAAATCAGTCTTTAACCAAAAACTAATGAAATGAAACAACAAGGCATCATTATAGTCAGTGAAAAAAAGGAATTGTTTAAATACAATAGTCATGATCAAAAAAAAGAATGGAATACCGCTTTTGAAGATAAAATTTTAGGGATTTCAAGAATTGAAAATTTTATTTTTGTTTTAACCAGCAGTTGGGGATCTATATCTACCTCTATGGTAGATTATGAAACAGGTCACATAAAATGGAAGATTGCTAAGGTATTATACAATGTCCATATCTTCAGTGATTCAATCATCTTTTTAGATACAACCAAGGAGGTTGTGTCCATTTCGCTCAAGACAGGAGTTGAAAACTTTCGGGTAAAAACAGGGTTCAGATGGACCAGTCCAAAGATGGCTCTAATAAACAAAAAAATCTATTTATTCTCAAAAAAGAAAACAGTAAGCTTAAATTTAAAGACAGGAGCTTTGACTGAAACCAAACTTGATTCAAAACTAGATCCAAAAGAAATTTACTTTGTGATCGATGAATTCCAGATGAATATTAATACCATAAATTCTTCTGATTCTGGTTTTTTCCCAATTTACGATGCCGGTAGTTCGTCTGATGGAGGTGATTTTAGTGGTGGCGATGCTGGTGGTGGCGATGCTGGTGGTGGCGGAGGCGAATAGACATTTTATCAATTTAATTTTCAGAGACTAGTTTTGAACGAACTCCATTTTAAAAATTCTCTTGAACAATACTATCAAAAAGTAGTTTCTAAGTCCTATTCTTCTAAAGCTGACGCTAGAGTTGAAGCTGCTAAACTTTCAAAAGAATTATTTGCTTCAAACAAATTTGACCTTAGGGGAACCGAAAACCTACCCCCTGAAACGGGTGTAGTGTTTATTTACAATCACATATCGAATAACAAAGAATACATTCTAGAAAACGATTTTCAAATTACCTTAGACAGTCATTTTATCAGTAGTCTTATATCCTATACTTACTACAATACCCCAGGATTAAGAGTGGTCAGGCATGGACTCCCCTCTGAAAATGCACACAATACCTACTATGATAAATTTGGCTTTATTAAAGTGTATTCAAAACAATTCTTGCCTAAAAATGTGACCCCAACACACATGAAAAATTGGAAAGAACAGTTTTATCTGCAGTCAAAAATAGCATTGGAAAATGGAGAGAATCTCATTATTAATCCCGAAGGCAAATCGTTCTCTACAGAAGATTCCCCTGGTGATTTTAAAGCAGGTGTTTTTAAAATGATTATCCATTCAAAATTGGATCCTTTAATTGTTCCTTTAGTAATGGTCAATTTTGATAAACTCAACTCAAAGACCACCTACCGCTGCGAAATAAAAAAGCCTTTTCGTCTCTCTGAAGTTGTTAATGATTATAGCAGTAAGGAACAGTTAAACGATTTCCTTGTAAATTTTAATAACCGATACAGCCAATGGGTTGAAGCCCTAAGAAGCACAACCCCAGGTTATGATCAGGACATAAAGCAACTTATTAAACAACGACAAAATCATAAGCCCAAAGAAAATCTTTTTGTTTTTTATGGAAGTTCAACGTTTCGATTGTGGGAAAATATCGCTACTGACTTTGAGCCTTTTAATGTCTTAAATTTTGGCTTTGGTGGATCATTTATTGAAGACTGTATTAACTATTTTGATACTCTTTTTGCTGCAATAAATCCTACTGCTTTAGTACTTTATGTAGGGGGAAATGATATTTCTCTAGGGTATAGTCCGGAAAAAATTAACGAACTCTTTAAAACACTTTTATACTGTATCAAATCAAGATTTCCAGATACTTATATCTTTTGTGTCTCCATAAAGCCTAGTCGTCATCGTATCGAACAATTAGAAAAAATAAGACTCTTAAACCAACTGATGGAAAATGAATTAAACAAAATTCAAAATGCAGTTTATGTTAATATTTTTGATTCATTCTTAGACAAGAATGATAAAATTATCGACGACTATTTCTTGAAAGACAATTTACATTTGAGTTCAAGTGGATATAATGTATGGCAGGAAAAAATATATGCAGCTATTAAAAAAATATTCTCAACAATTTAAACGATATCAACGTAAGTTATACCCTTTTTGATATTGAACAAAACTATAAAATCACTCTACCCTTTGTAATTTCGTAATGGAGATTGAACCAAAGTCATTTTTGTGAACTTAAAAAGGAATGAATCGATAAAAATGATAAATGTAGATGAGTTTGTTTAAAATCAGTCGTTTTGTTTTAACCCTTCCAAGTTCCACCATAGCGATAGTTCTTGTTTTTTGGTTTAACATCTAGGACACAAGCTTTACACACAAAAACCCATTGACGGTTTTCTTGGTATTGCACCCTATACATTACGTCAAATTTTTTATCACAAATTGGGCAGCTCTTAGTTCTTTTCATAAAAGTTGAATTGTCTTTGCACTTCTCTAGACAAATGAACAAAAAAGTATGACAGAAGTGGGTTCAAGTCTAAAATAAAAGGTACTTTAAAGTCATTCTACAAAATTTACTTTTATCGAAAACGAAAGTCAAAATAAAAAAGGTGGTTTTTTAAGTATTTTTTTGCTAATTCTTTCTGGAGAATTAGTCTTTATACTTCCCTACTTTTTGTCAAGGGTTTTTAGACCAACCTTTTTAGAAGTTTTTAATTTAACAAATATTGAATTAGGGAGTTTATTTTCTGTCTATGGATCAGTAGCATTATTTTCATACATTTTCGGTGGGTCTTTGGCAGACCGATTTTTACCTGGAAAGCTCATTGCAATTTCACTAGTTACCACTGCTTTTGGAGGGTTGCTTCTAGCTACCTACCCTTCCTTTCTAGTCCTTCAAATCCTTTATGGATACTGGGGCTTTACCACAGTGTTTCTTTTTTGGGGCGCCATGATCAAGGGAACACGAATGTGGGGAGGTACTAAAAATCAAGGTCAAGCATTTGGTTTTCTGGACGGAGGTAGAGGTATGGTTGCTGCATTTATGGGTAGTATTGGGGTTTTTATTTATTCCCTCTTTTTAGAAACCGATGTACAAGCTGCAAATATTGTAGATCGACAGCATGCTTTTCGTTATGTCATTCTTTTTGCCTCTTTAGTTATTGGTGTTATAGGTGTATTCGTTTTCTTCAAGTTGAATATTAAAGCCGAGGAACAACAACCCTCAAACACCTCCCATTCTTTTATAAATATCCTAGCAGTGCTAAAGTTAGAATCAGTCTGGTTATTAATGATGATTATCCTTTGTGCTTACTTTGGCTATAAAGTAACTGATATTTATTCTCTATATGCTTCAGAAGTAATGAATTACGATGAGATTGAAGCGGCCAATGTGGGGTCACTTCAATTGTACCTTAGACCCATAGCTTGTATTCTTTTTGGTTTTCTAGCGGATCGATCTAAAAGTACATTTTGGATTTTAATAGGTTTTCTAATTATGCTCACAGGATCAATCATTTTTGCTTCAGGTTTGATTCAATCTGGACTAAATACAATGTTTTTTCTCTCTTTAATCATACTGGCTGTGGGAACCTATTCTATTAGGGCATTATATTTTGCAATTTTACAAGAAGGGAAAATATCACTCGCACTAACTGGTACAGCGGTTGGGGTTATCTCACTAACAGGCTACACTCCCGATATTTTTGCGGGACCACTAATGGGGTATTACTTAGATAAATTCCCAGGTCTATTGGGGCATCAGTATGTTTTTATTTATTTAGCTGCTTTCTCTATTTTGGGTGTGTTGTGTACTTTTCGATTTGTGCAAATTAGCAACTGAGCATGCTTTCATTATGCTCTTAACCAAACTATATAAACTTGAATCATAGGAAAATTAATCTTTAAATATTATAGTAAGTAAAATTTAATTCAATATTTTTATTAAATAACTAATATTCATCTTATGAAATCACTTTCTTTAAAAAAGGGACTTGCGCTTTTAATGCTTTTACCCACTTTGTCAATCGCCCAATTAAGTTTTGAGGGTCTTATTAAAGATTCCCAAACAGGAACAGAATTAGAGGGTGCCATGGTCACGGTAAAGCCTCTAAGAATCTCTGGCAGTGGTTATTTTACTGGTAAGTTAACTGAACGAGACGGAACCTTTAAAACTACAACAAATTACGATTATCCACTTCAGATTGTCGTGACGAAAAAGGGATGTAAGCGAAAAATCGTAAAGGTTAAAAAGGACAAAAATGTAACCAGCTATGAAATCCAATTGGATTGTGAACAAGAAACAATTGATCAAATCATTGCAGAACGGACAACTGATTCAGATGGAGACGGTGTATTGGATCTAGATGATGAATGCCCTGAAACAGCTGGTGTAGAAGAAAATAAAGGTTGCCCTTGGCCTGATACAGACAACGATGGGGTTTTAGATAAAGATGATGCTTGCCCTGAAGTAGCAGGTGTAAAAGAAAAAGGAGGATGTCCAGTTACAGATCGAGATGAAGATGGAGTAGATGATAATAAGGACAATTGTCCTGACGAAGCTGGGAGTGCAAAAAATATGGGTTGCCCAGATCAACCGAATTCCATCACCGATTTACTTAAAAGAACGAATATCCTATTTAGCTTTAATGGAGTCCAACCCTTAGATGGAAGTGATTCGAATTATAGCGACCTTTCAATGTTACTGAAAAAATATTCTTATGTGAATTTACTAATTACAGGCTATGCCTCTAACGAAGGACCAGAGCAATACAATCAGTTATTGTCTGAGAAAAGATCTGCCAGCGTAAAAGCTGCTTTAGAAGCCTTAGGAATTGACTCAAGTCGACTTGAAAGTGTTGGTCAAGGAGAAAAAGAACCTCTTTATGCAAACGATTCAAAAGAAAATAGAGCTAAAAATAGAGTCGTTCGAATCTCTATAAAATGATTTGTTAACTCTTAGAAATAGTCTCAAAAAAGCAACTTTACAGTTGCTTTTTTGAGTTATACAAGATACTTTTCTTTAACTTATACATTTAACTACTACTCTAGAAAGAATCAAAATCTAACTCATTCAACGTGAGCTCCCTTTCATGCGAGCCCTTTTAAATAAATTTTGATTTTTAGCCCAAAGAAGAACAAAACCCAAAATAAAAATTACTGCTGTTCCGAATATTATTGTCAAATACGCATGCGCCTCTAGGGCCCAAAATTGTTCAGGATAATAGGGAGATACAGTCATCCATAAAATCGCTATAACACCAAATAAGACAGAATATAGTGGGATTTTAAAACTTTTTACAGTAGAAGTAATCCCCAATAAAAACAAACCTAACATCCCTCCACTAAAGATAGAGGCAAATTTCCACCAGGAGTCTAAAACCCCTTTAACATCTATCATAATCAATGCGACACCGATCCCTACAAAACCAATAATTGCTGAGACTCGATAAAGTATTTTGACTTGAGATAGTTCAGAAATTGAAGCTTTATTTTTTGTCCTATAAAAGTCTGTTAGATACACTGTAGCCATACTATTGAAACTGGTTGAGATAGTACTCATCCCTGCAGCAAAAATAGATGCGATAAGAAGTCCTGAAAAACCAGATGGAAGTTCTTGAGCTATAAAATAGGGGAATACCTTATCCCCTTGGCCTTGAAGTGCAAAGGGCAGGCTATTGGTCTTTTGAAAAAAAACATAGAGGGCCGTTCCAATAAATAAAAACAGTGCTGAAACAGGAAGATAAATAAGTCCTCCAAAAAATGCAGCATACTTAGCTTTTTTATCTGATGAAAGTACCATATAACGTTGAATATAATTTTGATCAATTCCGAAATTCTGTAGATTAATAAAAATCCCATAAAACAATACTACCCAAAATGTGGGAGTATCCAATCTGAAATTAAAACTCCCTAAGCTAAATTTATTTTCTTTTGTAGCTGATTCTACAATTCCAAGAAAACCTTCAGGTAATTGAAATTGAATAAATAACAAACAAGCGATAGCCCCAAAAATTAATAGTATTGCCTGAATGGCGTCCGCCCATAATACTGCCTCTATACCTCCTAAAATTGAATAGACAGAAACAAAGATCCCTGTAATTATGATTATCCATATTATATCCCATCCAACAATTGCATTAATCGCTACTGCTAACAAATATAAAATTGTGCCTATCCGCATTAGTTGTGTTAATAAGTAACAGGCAGCTGCATACATTCTTGCCCAGGGGCCAAAACGCAATTCTAAAAAAGTGTAGGCTGAAGGACTATTGATTTTTCGGTAGATTGGAACAAAATATTTTACTGCTACTACCGCAGCTATTGGAATGGATAAGCTAAAAACAAACGGATTCCAATTTCCAGTAAAAGCACTTCCTGGAAGGGCTAAATAACTTATGCTGCTTACAAAGGTTGCAAATATTGAAAGTGTTACAACCCAAGAAGGAACTTTTCCAGATCCCAGTGTAAAATGTACTGCAGTTCTATTTTTTGAAAAAAATGAGCCCCCTAGAAACATGATTATGACCAGATAGAGAACTATAACAGCGACATCCAATAGTTTCACCTAAATTGATTTTAATTGTGTTTTTAAAACTTGAATAGAATTTTCAATATCCGATATAACTGCATTGTTTGCAGCTGAAAGTGGGGGTAATAAAATATTTTTACAAAGTCCTAATGAACTGGCTGCTGCTTTTAGTCCTTTGAGGTAACTATTTGCTCCACCTTCTTTAGCATAAACCTCAGCCGAGAGTTTGTTTACAATAGCATTTAGACTTTTTGCTTTCTTGTCCTCCTTGTTTATTGCAGCCAAAAATAATTCAGTAAATAAGTTTGGAAATAAATTAGACCCGCCATTAACACCTCCATGAACTCCCATTTTAAGTGATTCAATCAATAGTTCTTCGGGTCCTATTAAAAAATTAAAACCTGTCTCCCTACAGACAGTTGCTACCTTTTCAATATATTCAAGATTTGCTGAACTGTCTTTTATTCCAATAATATTTGGATGCGATGCCAATTGACGTATGGTCTCAATAGTGATATTAAAATGGGTGCTTTTTGGATAATTATATAAAAATAATGGGAGTGAAACAGTGTCTGCTAGAGTGATAAAATAATTTAAAACATCTTTTTCATCCAAATCAAAATAATAAGGGGGATTGGCTACAACCGCGTCGGCGCCATTTAATCTTGCTACTCTTGCAAGTTCTTGACTTTGTTGTAATGAAGTATCACCAACACCTACTAGCAATTGACAATTTGTTTGCTTCAACACTTCAGAACAAACCTGTATTAACTCCTTTTTCATTCTAAACGAAAGGCTTGAAGCCTCACCAGTTGTTCCCAAAATAAAGATTCCACCTACACCTCCAGAAATTATATGCTGAATCAGATTCTGAGTTGAAATAATATCAAGGCTATAATCTTCGTTAAGTGGTGTAATCATTGGACACACAATCCCCTCAAAAAACATGGTTTGTTTCATAACTAATCAATCTTGAATACCAAATGCTTTATGTTCTTTCTGTTAAAAGTATAAGTCAAATGGAGGTTGCCGTTATTGGCTTGAATTAAAGCAGGATAACTGAATTCCCCCCTTTTATGATCTTCAAGTGTCAGAATATTTTCCCACTCAAGACCATCTTCAGATACAGCCATGGCTAGTTTTGCGCGATCATTTTTACCTTTTGTTGTTGGGTTATATACTAATACATGTTTGCCATTATGCAATGTTATCGCATCTGTCCCTGAATTAGGATTAGGTAACTTTGTCTTGGTAACCTTACTCCAACTGTTCCCACCATCCAATGAAAAAGCTTGCATTAACGTATCGTTTCTACTTCGACAAAGCAGTTGCAATTTTTGCTGAGAATGAACCAAAATACTTGGTTGAATCACATCAAATGATGTATAAGGATCAATTTCAATCTTTTCCCAACTGCTTCCTTGATCCTCACTTTTTTCAACATGTATTTTCCAAGAAAGTCCTTTTGAAGTTCTTGTTTCTGTACTAGAAGGAGACAGTATCGTACCATTGTCTAAAGTTATTGGTTTGTTCTTGATTGGCCCTAAAATACCATTAGGAAGCCTTTGAGACCGAGACCAGCTAACTCCATTATCTGTTGACTTTTTATACATTCCCCACCATGACCTAGGAGAAGGACCTGTTTTATAAAAAAGATATAGTTCTTCAGAATTTATTTTATAAAGCACAGGGTTCCAGTTTGGATACAATAACCCGTCTTCTGATTGACCTGTAGCAATTTTTAACGGGGGTTGCCACTGCGAGTTTTCGTATTTTGAAAGCCATATCGAGACATCCTTATTTCCTTCTCGTGTTCCTCCAAATGAAGCCGCTATAAAAACACCATTGGATAATTCAACTATTGTAGAGGCGTGGCATTCTTCAAAAGGAGGTGTGGTGTAGAGCAGTGACTCTTGGATCTTTTCGATATAGGTTTGACTGCTAACAAAGTTGCAGATTAAGAAGATACTGAGTTGTAAAGTTGGTAATCCTATTTTCATTTTTTTTTTGAGTATGAAACGAAAAGCTTAACCTAAAACGATTCTTTTGGAGAAATTAATTTAGAGTGGCCTCAATAAACGACTTTAAATCAATTTTAAATTTTACCATTGAAGGGGGATGAATATACATCATATGACCTGATTCATAATAGGTCATCGTAATATTATCCTGTATTTCAGGAGCTAAATTCATGTGATCTACAGTATGCTCAACGCCATAAAAAACAGTTGCTAAATCGTAATAACCGTTCATTATCAGAACTTTCAAGTTCGGATCCTTACTCATCGCACTCGCCATATCAATAGAAGTATTAATTGCAATTTGAGTTCCCCAACCTTTATTCCCTTTATGACTCCAATCCCATTTAAACTCAGGGTCCACTCCTGCAGTAGTTTTATAATTTAAATCTTTTGAAACACCTAAATTCCCATAGAGGTAATCTAAAAATCCGACAGTATAAGCCGGTGATATAGCATCGCTTTGCGGATCTGTTATTGCATATTGATTCGTGAGGTTTTCGTTAATCCCAACGTATCTTGAGTCTAATCTCCCAACCGTTTTTCCTGTATGTTTTAAAAGCTCATTGAAAAATTCCCCTGCTTTTACTTTTAAGTTTGCATCCATCCAAAAATCAATAGAACAACCTGCGTAATCAACTAATTTCTGGGCAATCTTCTTTTTTTCTTCTATTGAAATACGTGTTCCCTTAAAAAGTGCTGTTGAGTATTCATCTTCAGTAAATTCACGAACTTCATCAATAAATGTTTCCAAATCTTTAGCGTGCATTTCTGAATTAAGCTGATTATGATAATGGGCTGTAGCAGCATATGTTGGAAAATGTACAACATAGGGTAAATCGTCATTGGGAGGAAAGGTGAGTGTTCTGAGATCAAAAACAGCTGAGACCATAATTACCCCATTTAGAGCATAACCTCGGTTTAGAAGATAATCCATAACTCCTGCATTACGAAACGTTCCATAACTTTCTCCCAAAAGATATTTAGGTGATTGCAATCTGTCATACTGCTTTAAAAATTGCATAATAAATAAGCTTGTAGCGCGAATGTCTTGATCCACACCCCAAAAATCCTTCCCTTTACTTTTCCCTATTAACTCGCTTAGACCTGTCCCTATTGGGTCCATCATCACAACATCTGCCACATCTAAAATTGAATTTATGTTGTCCTCCAGCGTGTAAGGTGCTGCAGGAGTATAATGCGGATCATTCACTACAATTCTTTTGGGCCCCATAATACCCATGTGTAACCAATATGAAGAAGACCCTGGGCCCCCATTGAATGAAAATATGATCGGTCTATTTTGTGTTCCTCCTTCTTTGAAATAAGCAGTAAAACCATGTAAGGCAATGGGCTTGTTCTTCTCGTCCCTTAATTCCATGGTGCCAGCTAAAGTATTAAACTTAAGGTTTTGACCATTAATTTTTGAGGTTTGTACACTTTTAAAAACTTGTGCTTTTGGTACAGTATCAAGTTGCTTTTGAGCTTTCAAATTGAATGAACAAAAGAATAACATCATGGTAATTCCTTGGACTAATTTTTTCATGTCGAGTAACTTTATTCTCTCAAATATACTATTTAATTCAGCTAAGACTCTGTTTTGCAACATTTTCAATCTTCCTTATTATCGCTTAAGCTCGTAGGTAGATGAAATCGTATTCAGTGGAAGCCATCTATCCTCCCAATCACTATAGATTAAATGATTGGTTGATTTTGGAGAATATAAATTATGGTTTTGTGCATTTGAAATAATCTCTGATTTTAAAATACTGTCTTTTTCATTAGTGATTATTTTTTGGGAAAAATAATTAATTCGGGTCGTAGGAATTTTAGTAAATCCCAATTCTTTTAAAGCTGTGTAACGATGATGCCCATCGATGATCACATTGGTTTTACTACAAACAATAATTGTTGTAAATAAAAATAAATCTGTCTCTAAAAATTTAGATTTCTTCTCTTCCTTCTTTTTGAATATAATTTCTTCGTGAGGAATCAGGGATGCTATATCCATTAATTCAACACTTAAAATAATGCTTGGATCAATAGTCATTATAACTCATTTTAGATTTTAGTAAATGTAATTTAACGTATTCTCTCCAGCAAAGGAGAATTCTTTTGGGCTTTTATGAGACGTTTGCTTATGAATAATCTTGTAGAAATTAATTTGATTCCAATTTCTGTTTCTAGATAAAATGGTCCATTTACTGAAATCAATCCTACGCACTGAAACTCTTCTTGGGTTGCTTTTTTTCAAGGCATTAATAGTTCTACATCCGTGCCTTCTATTAAATTTGATTTAGTCTATACTCGCTTTTCCCTAAAAACTTAATCCAAAGAAAGAATTGAAAAAGTTGGTTAAAACACAGGGGATACATTCTCATAAAGTGTCAATTCTAAGTGAGCTGGATTTTTGTAATTTTAGATCCAAGAAAGATAAACTCAATAGTCATGAATACTATCCAACTGTTTGGATCCTCTTTTGCCTTACTCTCCGTTATTTTTGGAGCTTTTGGTGCTCACCTACTCAAAAAATTACTCCCTGAGTCGGCCTTACAATCTTTTGAAGTTGGAGTCCGATATATGATGTACCATGGACTTGCCTTATTGCTACTCTCAGTTTTACCTGTAGAAGAAAAAAGCTGGATTTCAAAATTTTTTATAGGAGGAACAGTCCTTTTTTCTTTTAGTATTTTTTTTCTCTCTCTTCAGCCTATCTTAAAACTCAATCTTAAGTGGCTAGGTCCTGTTACACCAATTGGAGGAATGTTTTTAGTTGTTGGCTGGATAGTCCTTTTACTCGATTTTATCTAAAATCCATTAATCAAATAGATTTCCCCATGAAAATGTTAAAGTTTTACTCTAAGGAGAGTTTTTTAAGATTTATGCAATTCTACCAAAAAAAGTCTTTCTTGACTTTTCAGAAAGTGAGACCCCCTCTTTGGTATTGTAGTTAAAGGTAATTAGAATTCGTTCCCCCTCTAATACTTCAGTGACTTGGTGTAAAGATTTATTCCCTCTAAAAACCATCAGATCCCCGGCAAATGCTTTCTGTGTTTCAGGTTCCACTTTTTGGTCCAAAATAGATTCCACCAAATCAAAATTTTCAGTTCCATCTTCCTTATATCGCATATCTGTGTGATATTGATATATACCTCCTTTATTACAGTTTTTGGCCAGTAATGTGATGGTAAAGTCTGAATTATCAAAGTGCCAACCTAAGGCATCTCCTTGGTCGTAGTAATTGATATTTACACTGGAAAGCGGGTCAGAATAAGGAAAGAGTTCAGCAACTCCAAATAGAGTGGCAAAAAATGTTTTTATGGTTGGATCATTGTACACCTCCATCAGGAGTGAGTCCGACGCAATCAAATCATTTGAGATACACTTTTTAGTCGTTTTCATGATTCGATTCCTGGCACTTTTCATACTTTGATTAGGATCAGTAGGAAGAACGTAAACATTATATTTTGAAACCGATTGAAAGGATACATTTTTTAAATTATCTGCTTCTTCCACAATTTTTTTTAATCCAAGTTTATTTATAAAGTGTGGTAAAACCAGAATTCCTTCTGAACCAAGAATTTTTTGATAGTGGGATGCATCTTCAAAAAATGAGCGGCTGTACTTTTCCCCTAAAAATGATGTTATACGACTTTTCACTTCTGTTAAAGATAATCAGAATTTAAAGATGAGCAATCAAAATTTATTTGTTACTCAATGAGTATTTAAAATAAATTTTTCGAATAGTTTTATTTAGAAAAAAAGTGGAAAACTAAAAAATATCTGTAGGCTTGAAGATTTTAATTTTTTCTTTTTGAGGAGTCTTTATCTCACTTATCATTCGTTGAGCTAAAATTGAAACTGGTAACGGTTTTTGTGATTTAAATAGTCCAAATTCATTTAACTTTTGAAAAAATGCGATTGCAATTTTTTCTCCTTTTCTTATCAATTCTTGAGGCCTAATCAGAATTGGAGGTTGAAAAATTTGGATTGAATTAAATGATAGTTTTTGAACAGACGCCTCCAGTTGTCCTTTAATTTTTGGATAGAAAAAAAAGGAGCTTTTGTTAGCTCCAGCTGAGGATATTAACGAATATTTAGTAACTCCATTCTCTGAAGCCATTTTAGCAAATTCATATTGATAGGTGTAGTCAATAAGGAATTGTTGTTCTTTACTTCCTGCATCTTTTAGCGTAGTTCCTAAACAAGAAAATAAAACATCTCCTTGAATAAATTCTTTATAGCTTTCGAGCTTGGAAAAATCAATTTGGTGTTGTACTAATTTTTCATGCTTAATACCTGACTTTGTTCTTACAAAAATTGACACTTTATCAAACGTAATATCTTTTAAAAGCTGACAAACAATTTCTTTTCCTGTTGCACCAGTGGCTCCGAATACAAGGGCGTGATGTTTTTTCATTTAATTTAGATTAATCTCGTTTTCTATTTCCTTAATCAAAATTTTATCATTTTTTTTTCTGTTGACAATTCTACTCAAATAAAAATTTCGAAAAAAACCAATTTCCCTTAACATTTCAAAAATGGGATTTGGCAGCTTTTTTAATCCAATAAAAGTTCTGTCGTATTGAAAGCCTAAATCATTTGTCTTAGAACTCTGATATTTGAGGTTTTGAAAAATAAAATCATCAAACTTTTCTGCTTTTTTTAAAATAATATCCTCGATTTTTTTTATAAAACCGTGCGTAATGTATTTCTCCTGAAGTTTTACCACTACATTTTCATTTTCAATAATCTCTATAAGTCCAGAATTTTGAAGACCTCTGTACTCCTCTTGATTGTCAACAAATATGGTATTAAAATAAATAGCTCTGTTGAGGTGGTATCCTATAGAATCTTGTGAAAAACTATTTAAATTGTCTTTGTTCTTTTCGATCCAATCGATTGAGTATAATGCTCTTTTTGTTGCAATTAAATTGAACTGGAAATCTCCGGTGTCTACTTCAATATTTTTTAATATTCTTTTAAGTGATTGATTTTTTAAATTTCGCTTGTAGTGGTCTTCATTTAATTTTTCAACGTAAAACGATAAGGAAATTCCAATGACAATCACAATGAATTCCAACGTGTATTTAAGCAGAGTTTTTTTCATAATTGTATTTAATAAATATATAAATTATAGTTTGCAGCAGGATGCCAAAATCTTCCAAAAGAATTATTTAACTAAATAAAAAAATACGCTTTGCCATCTGAATAACTCAATCTGGTGATGTAGATCATATATCATGATTAAAACACTTCTGGATAATTTACATGCTTTTCTGTTTTAAAAAACAGTTTGTGGCTGAACTCGTTTGTCGGTAGTAAATTGAGTATTCAAAACCACTTGATTTATCAAAAAATACATTCAGGGATACACGATTTAATCCGTTTTTAAACAAATGATATACATATCAATGTTTTGGCTTTTCATAGTTAATGTGTCATTATTTAATGAAAATTTCCAGCGATAAATTGAGTCATTTCTTGAAAACGAAAAAATATTATTCAATTGGTAAGCTATTGTTTTTGTTCCATAGGCTATTTTATCTCCGTGATCTCCATGATCGTCAATGACAAATGCCCCAAATTCATTTCCTTTAAATGTGTAATATTGTTCTGGTAAATACTCCGTTTGCCCATTCCAATTAATTAGTCGAAACTCACCGTCAGGAATTTTATTGTAACAAGAAAAAAACAATAATATTGATGGTATTAATAGTAGTTTCTTCATATCTTCTAAAATACTAATTCTACCCTAATCCCAAACTACTAAACCTTGTTTTTATATATCATTTAATTTACCTAAATCGATAACACATTGCTTGGTCAGAATGAATCAAAAAAATATGATTCAAGGATCTAATTTTTGTAATTAGAGCATTCTGTTACATTTTCATTTATTCCAGTATTTCTCGCTAAACAATCATTCCCATAAGTTATTCCGTCAGCGCCACAAACTGGTGCATACATCATAGGGCAGTCCTCATCTGTACAAGAACAAACTATAATTAAAAGAGAATAAAAAGATATTTCATTGATGAAGGTTAAAAAAATTTGGAAGAACATCAGGAACACCAAACAAAATAATGACAGAGGTCAGAGGCAAGCTAGAAAGTCTAATAGCAGATTTAGTAGATTTTATCTACTCAAAAGAGCTAACAGTCAACTAGCGCAATAACATATTGCAAATTGCTCTGCAATGCACATTGCCTAGACTGCAAGCTATGGTGGTCAAAAACGAGTTTGAAACTGAGTCCCAGAAAATAGAAGTTGAAATACTAAATACCTTTGATGATGTAAAATCCTAAAATGAGTGTCTAGTCTTTACACTTCTTTTATTTACTTTTGACTCTAATTGACAGGTCGTCAATTTTTAGTAAAAAAGGGTGTCTGTTGAAGAAATACTTAAATTTATACGAAACTAGGTTTTTTGTAAATAGTAGTAGTTTCCTGAAACCCTTAATGACATTGACTTGGGGATGTAGCTCAGCTGGCTAGAGCGCTTGACTGGCAGTCAAGAGGTCGTGGGTTCGAGTCCCATCTTCTCCACCTTGTAAATCAAGCACTTACACTAATAGTGTAGGTGCTTTTTTTGTTTCAAGTAGACCAAATAGTAGACCGATTTGACTTAGAGAGTCTATTTTACAGCTTTTAAACGACTAAAACGTTTATCTGGCGTTTTTGATAAACAACAAACCCTCAGAAGCCTGATTTTATTGACCTGAACACTTTATATACATATCAGTTATATATATATAGATTTAGTTTTATGCGTCTTAAAACTCGGTTCGGACTAAATATAATAAAAGGTAGTAGAATGGGAAGCAGAGATACTACCGCTTCAACCTGAAAG
>JAQWHT010000020.1 GCA_029249225.1 Flavobacteriaceae bacterium | reverse complement strand
CAATGGTACATGAAACTTTCCCTTTTTTGTTTCCTCACTTGCACACTATTTGCACACAAGTCTTATCAAAGAATAACAACCATTAGGATCATTTACAAAGTCTCAATAATTACTGTAATTTATGTGTTTTGGTGGAGAATTAAAAACAGGAAAGTTTCATGTACCATTGTCCCATTCCTTAGGGATGGGACAGTGACACGATTATTCCCCAACACGTTACAAACTTCCCCCAAACATCTTCCCTCTAAAATGCCTTTCATAGATCTTAGGTTAAGGCAATGAAATCTATGGATTAGAGCGGATTTGGATTGTATCTATTGGTGTAAAAGAAAACCTCCCACTGGGTTGGGTATTATTTATTGTTCTTAAAATTAATTTATTTGAAATTATATAGAGTCAACACTAAGACCTATAAGCTTACTGGATTTTTTTACAAGTTTATCATTGATAAAAATCATAAAACCTTTGCCAATTTTATATTTTTCACCGTGCTTGTCCCAAACAACTCTGATTTCTCGTCCATTAGAAAACACCCTATCTATACAAAACCAATCCCAGGTCTCAGGAACCATAGGTGTGATTTTAATACTACCATCTAATTGTGGCTTCAGACCAAGCAGATCTGATATGACCAAATCGCAAAATCCTGAGTGATTGTAGTCTTTACCTCTTTCTACATCTCCTTTTTCTTTGCTCCAGGTTCCATTTTCCCACTTTTTTAAACGAGTTCTGGAAATCCAGTCCCCCGTAAAAGGGTTAAGATTTTCATCAATCCAATTAATAATTTGCCCATTTTGATTGGTTCTCTTATGACTTTTAGCATATTGTAATAATAGCTCGTAATAGTCCTCTTTGGAAACTATTTGATGATTAGTGTAGTTGTTAATATGGTTTGCCATAGCCTTAAGAGTTTGTGTTGTCGCAAATGGCCAAGAAGGACCATTCCATTGGCACTCATGACCCTTATAACTAATTTGAAAATAAGGGTGAGAACGCTCAGTTACAGTCAACCCTATTGGAGCTGCAAAACCAAGAGTATCTTTTACGTTCTGCCATGCAGCGGCATACTCCATTTTATCATCGGGTAAATTAAAATACCATGGCAGGTAACCAATTAGTTCTCTAATATTCAGTGGCTTGTCATTCTCGTCGTAATCTTTTGGTAATACGGTAAAAAAGTTTAGCTTTTTGTTCCAAAGTCGATCTTGAACACTTTGTTTGATATTTTCTGCCTTTTTTATGAAGGAAGAAGAAATTAGGGGTTTATTAAGTATTTGAGCAAATTTAGCAATTGCCTTTGCATCTCCATACATGTAGCTATTTATAGTGGGTCTAGTGGCAGCAACGGTAAATGTATCGACACCATTATTAAGTATTCTGCCACTCACAGTGTGTTCCATACCATCATTAGTATCATACTGCCAGAAAAGAGAATTTTTTTGAATCCTTCTCTCAAATTCCCATCTTCTGTAATTTTTTAAAAGAAGTGGAAACTGATCAATAATTAAAGAATCATTTCGGTGAACACTTTGAAATGCAAGTGAAGCATCTGCTACCCAAAAGCTGTATTGTCTGAGTCCATCACCGGATTTTTTTAACCAAAAATTAATATAATCGGAAATGTATTTTGGATCTCTTAACCATCTTCCCTCATATATGTGATGGCCAGCGGGACAATTTATTGTATTGTGTTTCATAGACCAAAATACTTTTGGAAGAAACTCCGTAATTACAAAACCGTCCTCTGTGTTTTTAATGTGTTTTCGATAAGTCCACCACCTAAAATAATAGGTTTTTTCAATGTCTTTGTCAGGGATGTCAATTAAGGGGACATTGTCTAATAAAAATTTTTTAACATCAGCATTAGTGATAAATTGTTGATACAATTCAACATCATTTTTATTAAAATTGTCAATGTATTGGCCAACAAAATTCTTATCAATTAACTCTCTCTTGATTTTCTTATTACAGGAAACAAATAGTGTTACAATAAAGAGAAACAGAAGATTTCTATTCTTCATTTCATTATTTTTTCCTTTAATATAAAAAGTTTGGATTAGATATCAAATACCACCTCCCTATTTCAACAGAAAAACCGTTTTCTAAAACCCACGTCCCTTTGTTTGGGTTAGGAGTGGATGAGAGGTTTTAGCTTTTAAATAGTGATGTCATAGTCCACCTCTTTACCTATATGCTTGGTTGCATACCTGCAGCCTGCTTCACTATCGTAGATTTGAATATATTTGTTAAAAGACTTGGTATACTTACCTAATCAAGTTTGGTAAAAACTAAAAACATTAAACTGTGATATGAATCACTCTAAGACTTTAAACTTCCAACATGTAAATTACCTCTGGGATGACAATTATGCTGGTACTTTAACAGAAGATCAGGTTGCACTTTTTTTGTACAGGTCCAATATTCTTGGAGCCGACCTCCGGATAACGAATTATGGTGGTGGAAATACCAGCTGTAAAACCATTGAAAAAGATCCATTGACAGGAGAAAATTGTGAGGTAATGTGGATTAAAGGGTCAGGCGGAGATATAGGTACCCTAAACCGGACTGGAATAGCTGGGCTTTACACCGAACGTTTGCGAAGTCTTAAAAATGTATATCAAGGACTAGAAGATGAAGACCGTATGGTCGGTTTATTTAGCCACTGTATTTACGCCCTAGAGAGTCGAGCTCCTTCAATCGATACTCCTCTACATGGCTTACTCCCCTTTCCACACATTGATCATTTACATCCTGATGCACTTATTGCTATCGCGGCTGCAAAGGATGGTAAAAAAATTACCCAAGAAATATGGGGAGATACCATGGGATGGGTCGATTGGCAACGTCCAGGCTTTGATCTTGGAATCCAATTGGAAAATTGTCTTTACGCCAACCCTGGAATCCGAGGAATTGTTTTGGGGAGCCATGGATTATTTACATGGGGGGAAACTTCTAAAGAGTGTTACCTGAACAGTCTGGAGGTCATAGAACAAGCATCAGCTTTTATTGCTGCCAAAATAACAGAAAACGCAAAAGTATTTGGAGGAGCAAAATATGACTCCTCAAACAAATCCAAACGAAGCCATCAAGCGTCCAAACTCATGCCCGTATTGCGTGCGTTATGCGGTTCCGAACAGAATATGGTTGGGCATTTTAACGACAATGCTGAAGTGTTGGAGTTTGTAAATAGTATAGATCTTGAAACTCTTGCACCCATGGGGACTTCATGCCCCGATCATTTTTTAAGGACAAAAATAAAACCTTTAATACTACCTCTCGATAAAGAAGCTGATCTTAGAGATTTGGAGAGAGTTAAAAAACTGTTGGCTCCTCATTTTGAAACCTATCGGCAAGAGTACACTTCTTATTATAAAAAGTATAAAAAAGACAACAGCCCAGCAATGCGTGATCCTAATCCGGTGATATTATTATATCCTGGAATTGGACTGTTCAGTTTTGCAAAAAATAAACAAACGGCTCGTGTCGCTTCAGAATTTTATACCAACGCCATCAATGTAATGAGGGGGTCAGAGGCAATTTCTTCTTATACTTCATTACCCTTACAAGAAGCTTTTGATATCGAATATTGGCTTTTGGAAGAAGCAAAATTACAACGTATGCCAAAAGAAAAGCGATTATCCAGAAAAATTGCTCTGGTTACTGGTGCTGGAGGGGGCATAGGAAAGTCTATTGCAAAAAAATTCGTTGCAGAAGGTGCTGTTGCAATTTTATTGGACATCTCAGAGGAAAATTTAAAGGAAGCTGAAAAAGAATTTAATAAAGATAATGCCTTATCGATAGTCTGTGATATAAATAATTCCGAAGCAATCCAAAATGCTATAGAACAGACCTGTCTTAATTTTGGAGGGATTGACATTGTTGTTCACAGTGCTGGTCTTGCAATTTCAAAACCTCTATCTGAAACCACTCCCCAAGATTGGGATCTATTGCAAAACATTCTTGTAAAAGGACAATTTGAGCTTTTTAAGCAAGCCGCAGCTATACTTAAAATCCAAGAAAAAGGAGGTAATTTTATAACAATTGCCAGTAAAAATGGGCTTGTTGCTGGACCTAATAACGTGGCTTACGGAACTGCAAAAGCTGCCCAGCAACACATGACACGTCTACTGGCTGCTGAA
>JAQWHT010000117.1 GCA_029249225.1 Flavobacteriaceae bacterium | reverse complement strand
CAACAATATTCTTAAAGTTATATTCGCTAATATTCGATAGTCTGATGTATACTTCAGACGTATTTGTGTCACTATTTTTAGAACATCCAAAAAATACGGTCACTGCTATTGTTAAGATTAAGAGTTTTTTCATTCTATTTTTTTTAAAGGTTTATTTTAAAAGTTGGATTTTCATACTTTTTTGTCTCAAAAAATCCTGTGATAGACTCCAGCAGTTTGATTGAAATAAGAATCTTTTTAAGAGATAAAGTCCCAGAAGGATTAATTAGGAAGAATAGTGAGTGAAGGTCCTTTTTTGGGATATAGCTCCAAAAAAAATATTGTTGTCAAAAGCTAGGAATACTTTTGCAGCGGCTTGTTGTCGATGAAAGTTAGGTACCAACCTCAGGTTTATCATTTGGGACGTAAACTTGATTAAATTACAAAATCAAATGTATCAAAAAATCAAACTAGGTTTAATATGTTATAAAAATTTAACTATTTTTTATAAGCTTTTATGGCCTCGCGAACGTTTTTATGTTGATTTAATAACTTCTGGGCTTTAGCTGAAGTGACCTTGAGTTCATCCATGATTATTCGTTCAGCACGGCCAGTTAATTTTGTATTAGTCAGCTGCATATCTACCATTTTATTACCCTTTACATGACCAAGCTGTATCATTGTTGAGGTGGTGATCATGTTAAGGATCAACTTCTGAGCAGTTCCGGCTTTCATACGAGAACTTCCCGTTAGAAATTCAGGCCCAACAACCACTTCAATAGGATAATCGCTTACTGCAGCCAAGGGAGTATTCTCGTTGCAGGTGATGCATCCCGTGGGAATTCTTTTTTGCTGGCATTGTTTGAGTCCACCTAATACATAAGGAGTTGTTACAGATGCTGCTATACCTATGACAATATCTTTAGAGTCTATATTGAATTTATTCAAATCTTTCCAGGCTTGTTCGGTGTCGTCTTCTGCATTTTCGATGGAGTTACGTAGGGCAAGGTCACCCCCTGCTATAAGGCCAATAACTTTCTCAGGAGAAGTACCAAAGGTAGGAGGACATTCTGAGGCATCTAACACACCCAATCTTCCACTAGTTCCAGCACCAATATAAAAAAGACGACCTCCTTTTCGGAGTTGGGAAATCACTTTTTCAATTAAACGCTCTATTTGGGGCAATACCTTTCCTACAGCTTGTACTGCATTTTGATCTTCTTGGTGAATGCCTTGTAAAAGCTCGGTTATATTCTTTAGTTCTAGGTTGTTGTGGTGAGAGTCTGCTTCCGTAATTTTATTAAATATCATAAGATAAAGATACAAAAACAGTGACTACTCATATTCATTAGTGCTTAAAACCAAACAACCCCGACCAAAAGGTCAGGGTTACTGTTAATTACTCGAAAACTTTTAGCCAATTTTTGCTTCAAGGTTTTCTTTAAGGGCAGATAGAAATTGTTGTGTTGTTAAATAATGACTGCTATCTAAATCCTTTCCATGAATTAAAAGTGCTAGGTCTTTAGTCATTTTTCCACTTTCAACGGTTTCAATGCATACATTTTCTAATGTAGTGCAAAAATCGATTAAGTTTTGATTGTTATCTAGTTTCCCACGATGAGCTAAACCCCTGGTCCATGCAAAAATGGAAGCAATCGGATTGGTAGAGGTTTCTTTTCCTTGCTGATGTTGACGATAGTGTCTAGTTACAGTACCATGAGCAGCCTCAGCTTCCATAGTCTTACCATCAGGAGTGACTAGGGTTGAGGTCATCAATCCGAGAGAACCAAATCCTTGTGCTACAGTATCCGACTGTACATCGCCATCATAGTTTTTACAAGCCCAAACAAATCCACCATTCCACTTCATCGCAGCTGCAACCATATCGTCGATCAAGCGGTGTTCGTAAGTGATCCCTGCCTCTTCAAATCGAGTTTTGAACTCAGCGTCAAATACCTCTTGGAAAATGTCTTTAAAACGGCCATCATAAGCTTTGAGAATGGTGTTTTTTGTTGAAAGATAAAGTGGCCATCCTTTGTCCAAAGCACGGTTCATACATGAACGTGCAAAACCGTAAATGGAAGAATCAATATTGTACATGGACATAGCCACTCCGTTTTCTTGAAAGTGATATACTTCCCAAGTTTTTGGTGTTCCTCCGTCATCTGGAGTAAACGTCATGGTGAGTTTTCCTTTTCCAGTAGTAACCGTATCAGCTGCTTTGTACTGGTCTCCAAAAGCGTGACGACCAATACAAATTGGTTTGGTCCATCCTTGTACATAACGGGGTACATTACTCATAATGATTGGCTCTCTAAAAACAGTTCCACCAACTATATTACGAATCGTCCCGTTAGGGGATCTCCACATGTTTGAAAGGTTAAATTCGGTAACACGATCTTCGTCAGGGGTAATAGTAGCACATTTGATACCTACATTATGTTCTTTAATGGCATTTGCCGCTTGGATCGTTATTTTATCTTCTGTAGCATCTCTTGAAGTGACGGATAAATCAAAATATTTGATATCGAGGTCTAAATAAGGAAGAATCAATTGATCTTTGATGAATTTCCAAATAATACGAGTCATTTCATCCCCATCAATTTCGACTACGGGATTCGCTACTTTAATTTTTGACATGAGTTTAAAATTTAAATTCGGGTGCAAATATAAGCCCTAGAGTTGACTTTTAGGAGATATTTCACTCAAAAGGAGTAGATTTTAGTCAAATTTTGACCTTAAATTTGAATCATGAAATGGAATATTCCTTTTTGGGCTTCCCTTTGTGTGGGTACTTATATTGGTTTTGCTCAGTCTCATTACATTCAGCATAATAGATCTCTCATTTGTGCACAAATGAGTTTGGACAACTCCAATCACTAATGGGAGGCAATCACGAGATTTTAGTAAGAATACGGTTAACAAAACCC
Organism: Flavobacteriaceae bacterium; assembly: GCA_029249225.1. Taxonomy (GTDB): domain Bacteria; phylum Bacteroidota; class Bacteroidia; order Flavobacteriales; family Flavobacteriaceae; genus MS024-2A. Next base: position 19,619 of record JAQWHT010000117.1, on the reverse strand, counting down.
AAAACGACTCCAGATCTGATATAAGAAGTACCGATGGGTGATACTATTGGTGCTAAAAATTAAGAAATAGAGAATTTAATTTATAAAAAACATTCAATTAAATAACTTTAAAATATTGATGTTTAAGAACAAAAAAACCGTCTAGAAGTAATCTAAACGGTTATGGTTTTAAGTGTTATGAGGTATTTAATCTATTCGTGCTTCTTTAATTCGTGCTTTTTTACCTCTTAATTTTTTAAAGTAATAAATACGTGAACGACGTACTTTACCTTTTTTATTGACTACAATTTTCTCTAAGCCAGGCATGTTTACAGGGAAGATCCGTTCAACTCCAACAGTACCAGACATTTTGCGAATAGTAAAGGTTTTAGAAAGGCCTTGACCTTTAATTTGAATAACGACACCTTTGAAAAACTGTGTACGTACCTTACTACCTTCTCGGATTTGGTAGTATACGGTTAATGTGTCTCCTGTTCCAAACTCTGGGAACTCTTTTTTTTCGATGAATTCGTTTTGAACGAAATTAAGTAAAGCTTCCATCAAATGATTTTAAAATTTTAAAAACCAACATTCACGATTTTCGTCAGAGGTTAATCTTTAGTGGTGCAAAATTAAACTTATTTTTTAAGTATACAATAGGTGGGGTAATTTTATCCTAAAGATCAGTTTTGCACCATTATAATAGATCAGGGCGTAGTTTTTTAGTGCGCTCTAAGGCTTTCTCTTCTCGCCACACTTCCACTTTGGGAGTGTTGCCAGAAGTTAGTATTTCGGGCACCTCCCATCCTTTGTAGTTAGAGGGTCGGGTGTAGATGGGAGGAGCTAATAATCCATCTTGAAAACTATCTGTTAGGGCAGAGGACTCATCTCCAAGTACGCCAGGTATTAACCGTATAATGCTATCACAAAAGACTGCAGCGGCTAATTCGCCTCCGGAGAGCACAAAATCTCCGATAGAGATTTCGTGAGTAATCAGATGGTCACGTACTCGTTGATCTACCCCTTTGTAATGTCCACACAGCAAAATAATGTTCTCCAGGGTAGAAAAATGGTTTGCACTTTGTTGGGTTAATGTTTTTCCATCAGGAGTGAGGTAAATTAATGCGTCGTATTGACGTTGTTCAGATAAGATTTGGATACAGCGGTCTATAGGCTCAACCATAAGAACCATTCCTGCCCCACCCCCAAAGGGATAGTCATCTACTTGTTTTTGCTTTTGCAGGCTGTAGTCTCTAAGGTTATGAAAATGGACTGATGCTTTTCCTGACTGGAGGGCTCGTTTGAGAATTGATGCCTCAAAAGGACTTTGTAATAATTCTGGAAAAAGTGTGAGTATATCGATACGCATAGAACGAATTAAAGTGCAAAAGTAAACAAAGTCGAACCAGTAGCCCGACTTTGTTTAAAAAATGCTTTTTGATTTGGGGTCTAGTAATGCATTAAGACCATCTTTTTTTCTCCCGAAGGACTAAGGAAGAGAAGGTCTTCGATATCTGTTTTATCTACATTTTTGATATCAGACAATCCGCTTACTTTTTTTCCATTAACCTCCAGTATGATATATCCATTATCGATTCCCCTTTGATAAAGCCTTCGATTATTCATAGTGGAGATGTAAAGTCCGTGTTCTGTATTGTACTCCTTTTTTTGTTCGTCAGTAAGAGGTCTGACTTCCATGTAATAGAATACTGCACGATTTATTTTTTCAAGACGCACAGAGACACTTTTTTCTTTACCGTCTCTTTTAAACACTACATTTACTTTTTCACCAGGACGCTTACTTGCTAAATACCCAGAAAGGTCTGCAAATTCATTGATCACAATTCCATCTACACTTTTAATAATGTCATTGGCTTTCAGGCCAGCAAGATCGGCTCCTAAACCTTGTTCTAAATCAGTTATGTAAAACCCTTCGGTTTCGTCAACTTCAAAACGTGCAGCCATTTGAGCGTCTAGGGCTTGGCCCATTACTCCTAATAAGCCGCGTTGAACATCTCCATATTCAATAATATCTTCAAATATTTTCCGAGCCACATTGCTAGGTACAGCAAAAGAATAGCCCACATAGCCTCCCGTCATAGATGAAATTGCAGTATTGATTCCGATTAGCTCACCGTTAGTGTTGACCAAAGCACCTCCAGAATTTCCTCTGTTAACTGCCGCATCAGTCTGTATGTAGGACTCATTTTTTCGATCTCTTTTATTTAAATCTCGAGATTTTGCACTTATGATCCCAGCAGTTACTGTAGAATTCAAGTTAAACGGGTTGCCAACTGCAAGGACCCATTCACCTATTCGGGTTGTGTCTGAATTTCCAAAATAAATATAAGGCAACTTTTTATCGGCGTTTATTTTTAACACAGCGATATCAGTGTCTGGATCTGTTCCAATGACTTTGGCGGTGTATGTTTTGTTGTTGTTAGTTGTGATCTCAATGGTACTGTTGTTTTCAATCACGTGATAATTGGTGATGATATATCCATCAGGGGAAACAATAACACCGCTCCCAGTGCCGATACGTTCAGGCAGGTCTTCTTCCCCATAAAAATAGTGGTAAAAGGAGGGAAGATTATCTTTTGACGTGCTCGTGTTTTTAACATGAACTACTGCATTTACTGTTTTTTCAGCGGCTTTTGTAAAATCAGTGGATTCGGCAGCATAGCCATTGGTGTTAAAAGTGTAATTGGTAGGAATGAGTCTTGTTGTTTCAGTTATGCGTTCAGGGGTTTCTCCTGTTCGAAAAAACTGATCGTAGATATAAATACTGAAAATAGCACTCAAAAGTGCAATACTTAATGTTTTGAAAAATGATTTCATAGGAATAAATTTTCTTCAAAATTATCCATTTTTAAGAAAACTAAAATTCCTTTTAACGCCTCTTTAACACCCTTTAAATTAATTATCTTTGACTAATGATTATTCGATTTGATAAATATCAAGGAGCGGGAAATGATTTTTTAATCTTAGATAATAGAGAAGAAAAATACAGTTCACTTACTACCGCACAAATCCATTTTCTTTGTAATCGTAACAAAGGGGTTGGGGCAGATGGACTTATCCTTATCCATACTGATAATTCATCAGATTTTAGGATGCAATATTTTAATTCTGATGGAAAAGAAAGCACCCTTTGTGGTAATGGAGGGCGCTGTGCTGTTGCCTTTGCAAAGGATAAAAAAATCACATCCAATAACATAATTTTTAATGCTTCAGATGGCTTACATTCAGCTTTTTACAAAAACTCAATTGAAGTAAAGATTGAAATGAAAGAAGTTAATGAATTCTCTAAGGTAGGTGATGGTTTTATTGCTGATACGGGATCTCCTCATTACGTTTGTTTGGTTGATGATGTCCAGGCGGTTAATGTAGAAGAAGAAGGGTCTGCAATACGCTATTCTGAAGCTTTTATGCCCGAGGGAATTAACGTCAATTTTGTGGAAAAAGTAGATGCGACCCATTACAATATCCGAACCTACGAAAGAGGAGTAGAAGGGGAGACTCTGGCTTGTGGAACAGGTGCTGTAGCTGCTGCATTGGCATTGCACTACATGAAACAATCTGAAGGTGAAAAAAATCTTAATTTATCAGCTTTAGGAGGTGATTTAAATGTGTCATTCAAAGTTGAGGATGGAAAATATCATCAAATTTTTTTAAAAGGGCCTGCGAAATTTGTCTTTTCGGGTGCAATAGAATTATGAATTTGAATGAAGTTTACTTGCGTGCATTAGAGCCAGTGGATCTAGAAATTTTAGAAAAGGTAGAAAACAACACTGTTTATTGGAAATATTCAAATCAAACAGAGCCTTTTTCTCGTTTCATACTCAATCAATTCATTAAGCAACAACAACAAGATATATTTGAAACAAGACAAAAACGTTTTGTGATTTCCAGTATTCAAAATGAGGTATTAGGTTTTATTGATTTATTTGATTTTGAGCCCCTTCACAGAAGGGCTGGAGTAGGTTTATTCGTCCTTGAAGATTTTCGGAATTTAGGAATCGCTAAACAAGCGTTAAAACTGTTGCATGTTTATGCTCAAAAACAATTGAATATGAATACCTTATTTGCTAATGTAGCAGCAGAAAATACTTTGAGTAATCGACTGTTTTTATCTTTAGGATATTATGAGGTTGGTCTTAAAAAGAATTGGAATTTCTATGGGGACTCATTTCATGATGAATACCTTTATCAAAAAATACTATAAGAATGTACAAAAGGAAACTTCTTGTTGTGATCAGTTTAATTGGAGTGCTTATCGGTGCTTATTTTGTAGTTCAATTCTATCAAATCTTTTTCTGGAGTAATACTACTTTCAACAACGAGGCTTCCTATGTATTTATTGATCGGGATGATACTATTGATTCCCTTGAGGTTCAACTCCTCCCACTATTAAAATCTGTTGATCGATTTTTGCTTGCCGCTGAGAAAAAAGGCTATGTCAGTCGTATTCGACCAGGGAAATACAAATTGGTTCCTGAAATGGGGAATAATGAATTGATCAATGTGCTCCGTTCTCAAAGGCAAACAGTTTCTGTTGTCTTTAATAATCAAGAACGATTGGAAGATTTAGCAATTCGGGTGGCTGATCAAATTGAGCCTAGTGCAAAAGAACTCTTGGAGACTTTTAAAGACAAGAATTTTCTAAAAGAACATGGTTTTACTGAAGAAAATGCCTTAAGTATGTATTTACCTGATTCATACAATGTCTTTTGGGATGCTACACCTGAGGATTTTAGAAGCCTCATGCTAAAAAATTACAAGCGTTTTTGGAATAAAAATCGAATTACAAAAGCAAAACAACAGGACTTGACTCCTAATGAAGTGTATATTTTGGCCTCTATAGTTCATAAAGAATCGGTAAAAAAAGAAGAACAACACCGTATTGCAGGATTATACCTTAATCGATTGAAGAAGCGAATGCGACTCCAAGCCGATCCTACTGTAATATTCGCACTTAAAAGAGCTTCAAATGATTTTGACTTACAGATCAAAAGAGTGTTATACAAAGATTTACGAATAAATTCGCCTTATAATACTTACAAAATTGGTGGTCTTCCACCTGGTCCTATCACCATGCCTGATTTGTCGGCTATTGAGGCAGTTCTAAATCCTGAGCAACACGATTATCTTTATTTTGTTGTCTCCCCCAAGCAAGGCGTTCATGTTTTTGCTAAGGACTTGGTCCAGCACAATAAGAATAAAAAAGAGTACGTAAAGTGGGTTAATAAGCTGAAAATATATCGTTAAAATCCTGCTTCAATGATAAAAATACAGGGACGCTTATCAAGTTGAGGTTTTTGTTGTTTCCAAGCTTTAACAGTAAGTGTTTTTACAAACTCTGAACTTAAGGTTAAATCACAAGCAATGCAGATAAGAGTAGAGGGCAGTAAAGTCTTTAAAAGATCTTTTAGGAGTGCCGTACTTCTGTAAGGGGTTTCAATAAAAATCTGAGCTTGATTTTCTCGAATTGCTTTTTTTTCAAACTTAGTAAGAGCCTGTTTTCGTTGTCTTTGATCTACGGGCAAGTATCCATTAAAAGCAAAGTTTTGTCCATTCATTCCTGAACTCATCATAGCAAGCATTATGGAGGATGGTCCTACATAGGGTTTAACAGTTATCCCTATTTTGTGAGCTTTAGCGACTATAGCGGCTCCTGGGTCAGCTACACCCGGAATTCCAGCATCAGACATTAACCCCATTTGGATACCGTCAAGACACGGGTTTAGATAAGTTGCCATCTCTTCTTGTGATGTAAATTTATTCAAAGGGTAGAGTTGTAGAGCTTCTTGACTCTTATTGGGAGCTATTTTTTTAATAAAACGTCGTGCAGCTTTTTCATTTTCTACGATAAAGTGATTGAGTTCTTCCAGTTTAGTTTTTACTAACAAGGGAAGCACTTCTAGAGGAGGGTTTTCTCCCAAGGGTGTTGGAATAAGATAAAGTGTTCCGTAGGTATTCTCTGTTTCCATTAATTTAGAGATTTTACTATGCGATTACATGCGTTGTCAAGAAGTTCATAACAATTTATAAATCCATCTTCATTTCCATAGTAAGGATCAGGGACTTCTTCGTGATGATTTAAAATAAAATGAACTTTTGCCCGCTCATAATCGTTTTCAGCTATTGCAATGATATTTTGATAATTGCTTAAATCCATTACATAAATTCTAGAAAAGATACTAAAGTCGTGTTTAGTGAATTTTCTAGCTTTTTGATGACTAATGTCAATCCCATTTTTTTGAGCAATAGCTATGCTTCTTGGGTCGGGCGAATTCCCTTGATGATAAGCCGCAGTTCCAGCAGAGTCTACACTTACTTTTTTTGGATCAACTTTATTTTCTAAAATACCTTGAGCTAAGGGAGAACGACAAATGTTACCCAAACAAACCATGAGTATTTTCACTTGCTTCATAAAAATAAGTTTAGAGACTCAGCTTTTGACTTAAATCTTCCACGTACTTGCGGAATTGTTTGTCAGTAAAGCTAAGATTGTCTACTGTTTTGCAAGCGTGTAAAACGGTGGCATGATCTCTTTTGCCAATTTGATTTCCAATACTGGCTAGAGAAGCTTTTGTGAATTTCTTTGCAAAATACATGGCGAGTTGACGAGCCTGTACGATATGTCGTCTTCTCGTTTTGGACTGGAGCGTTTCTACATCCATTTGGAAGTAATCAGAAACTACTTTTTGGATGTAGTCTATGGAAACTTCGCGTTTGGTGTTTTTAACAAACTTCATAACCACTTCCTTTGCCAGTTCTAGTGTGATTTCAGCCTTGTTGAATGAAGACTGAGCAATTAACGAAATGATTGCACCTTCCAGCTCACGAACGTTTGTTTTGATATTTTTGGCAACATATTCAATAATATCTTCTTCAATTTCTACTCCGTCTCTGTATAGTTTGTTTTTTAATATTGAAATACGTGTTTCGTAGTTCGGAAGTTGTAACTCTGCGGAAAGTCCCCATTTAAAACGAGAAAGCAATCGTTGTTCAATATCTTGCATATCGACAGGAGCTTTATCTGAGGTTAGGATGACTTGCTTCCCATTTTGGTGTAAATGATTAAAAATATGGAAAAAGACGTCCTGAGTTCCTGTTTTTCCTGATAAAAATTGAACGTCATCAATGATAAGTACATCCAAAAGCTGATAAAAATGAATAAAATCATTTCGAGTATTTTTCTTAACAGCTTCGATATATTGTTGAGTAAATTTTTCTGCTGCGATATAAAGTACAGTCTTCTCTTGGTATTTTTCTTTTATTTCTACCCCTATTGCATGTGCTAAATGTGTTTTACCCAAGCCCACTCCTCCAAAGATCAAAAGTGGGTTAAATGAAGTGCCTCCTGGTTTAGAAGCTACTGCAAGCGCTGCAGAACGACCCAATCGGTTAGAATCACCTTCTAAAAAGTTTTCAAAACTGTAGTTTGGATTCAACTGAGATTCTATCTGTAGATTTTTTATACCAGGAATGACAAACGGATTCTTTAGTTCGGTGTTTTGAGAGTGCAAGGGTGCATCTACTTGCTGTGGAGTAAGTCCAGACCTGTTTGAGCTTGGAATATTTTCCGTAAAAGGATTGTTGTTCCCAAAACGATTTTCCATCCGGATAGAATAAACTAGACGGGCATCAGGTCCAAGTTCTTTCTGTAGTGAAGTTTTAAGCAACTTTACATAATGTTCTTCTAGCCATTCGTAAAAGAATTTACTCGGAACCTGGATGTTTAGAACATTGTCGGTAATTTTGAGAGGAACAATAGGCAAAAACCATGTTTTGTAAGCTTGTGGCTGGATATTATCTTCGATAAAGGAGAGGCAATTATTCCATACCGCAATCGCTTGTGAACTCATTTAATTGTTGAATAGTTTAGTTTGTAATGATGTGGTTTTAGTCTTCTTATTTTGACAAACAAATATTCACTAAAAAAAATTCAAAAAAAAATAAAATTACTATTGAATAATAACTTTTTTTTTAAGATATTCTGTAGCACGATCTTGTAGTAAATTATATGATCTTCCTACAATTTGTTTAAACTTTTTTATTGTTAATGAATTATTCTACAAATCCCATCCTCGTTCGTTATGCTGAAACTGATCAAATGCAGTTTGTTCATCACAGTAATTATTTAAAATACTTTGAGATGGCACGTCTTAGTTGGCTTAGTAGTTTGGGTGTGTCGTATGCTTCTATGGAAAAAGAAGGAATTTTAATGCCCGTTGTTTCGGCTAAATTAGTGTTTAAAAAGCCTTTGTTTTTTGGAGATGAATTTATAGTGAATGTAAATTTGAAAAGACCCCCTATGGCAACCTTAGAATTTGAGTATAAAATTACTAATCAGCATCAAGATCAAATATGTGAAGGGCAGACTGTGTTGGCTTTTTTATCAGCTGAAAACAAACGTCCAATTCGTTGCCCAAAAATTTTATTAAAGTTGTTTATCTAAGGTAGGTGATTAATTTGTTGTTTTTTAGTTTTTCTTCTTTATGAGCAACAGCCTCAAATTTTGGAGAATGAATTCCCAGTTCTAGTTTTTCTTCAGAAATAAAAACGCGGGCTTCGTCCCACAATTGATTTTCAATAAAATGATTTAAAGTTTTTGGTCCACCTTCTACAAATAGAGATAAAATCGTCCTTTTGTAACAAAACTCCATCAGAGCTTCAAGAGAAAAGGGATTTAAGATGACTTGTTCCTTATTCTCTCTCACTGACCTCTCCGATTGGTATTGGTTGAATAGAATGGTAGCTAATTGGTCTTTCAATACTGTGGCTTCATTAGGAGTTCTGTCTGAAGGGTCCAAGATAAGTCGCAAGGGATTATTCCCGGGCCAGTCTCTCGTGGTGAGTTGTGGATCATCCATAACTACTGTTTGTACTCCTACTAATATTGAAGCTTCTTCACTTCTCCACTGGTGTACTTTTTGTTTAGATAAGGTATTGGATATCCAAAAAGGACGATTCGATTCTTTTTTTAAGGGCGCAATAAAACCATCTTGTGTTTGGGCCCATTTCATTATAATGTATGGACGCTTTTTCTGATAAAAGGTATAAAATCTACGATTTAAAAATTCAGCTTCCTCTTTGAGCATATTTTCATAAACGACTATCCCAGCTTTTTTAAGTTTCTCAATTCCTTTTCCAGCAACCTTAGGGTTTGGGTCTTTGGAGGCAATGACAACCTGTTTGATGTTGTGCTGGATAATTAAGTCTGCACACGGTGGAGTTTTTCCAAAATGGGAACAAGGTTCTAAATTGACATAGAGGATTGATTCAGCTAAAAGTGATTTGTCATTCACACTATTTATTGCATCAACTTCAGCATGAGCTTCGCCCGCTTTTTGGTGCCAGCCTTCTCCAATAATTTTATTTTGATAAACAATAACTGCTCCGACTAAGGGGTTTGGATAGGTGTTTCCTATCGCTTTTTCTGCCAGTACAAAGCAGCGTTTCATAAAATCAATATGAGTCTTAGATTTCAAAAGTTAAATTATTTTAGTTACAAAATTGCACACGTTATAATTGGAACTAAATTTATAACAAAAATTGACTAATGAGGATTCGACTTATAGAGAATACTGATAATGTAAAAATTGCAACCGTAATTCGCTCAGTAATAATAGAAATGGGAGTTCCTAAAGTGGGAACAGCTTATGAGGATGTTGAATTGGATAATATGTTCCAGGCTTACCAAAAAAATCATTTTGTTTATTATGTAGTGGAAGATGGCGATAGAGTTCTTGGAGGAGCTGGAATAGCTCCATTAAAAAATAGTAGCCCTTCAATATGTGAATTACAAAAAATGTATTTTCTTTCCGAAGCAAGGGGTAAAGGCATAGGAAAGCGAATGATAGAGAAGTGTTTGAGCTTTGCTAAGGCCAATGATTATGAAAAATGTTATATAGAAACAATGCCTAACATGCAAGACGCTCAAAAATTATACATCAAATCCGGTTTTGAGTACATCGATTCCTCGATGGGAAATACAGGGCATTCTTCGTGTCCCATTTGGATGTTAAAATCTTTGTAATGAACTTAATAACGGCAAGAGACGAATTTAGAGCCACTATGAGAGGATTATATCCCCAAAATGAGTCTGATTTTTATTTTAAAATGATATTATCTTCATTGTTTGGAATAGATCCTATTTTAATTGCCCTTGAGCCAAATTTACCTTTAAAATCAGATCAGTTGAAAAAGTTAGGATCTATAAAATCTGATCTCCTCTTAGAAAAACCATTGCAATACATATTGGGTGAAGTGCGTTTTAGGAAAGTTAACTTAAAAGTTACGCCATTAGTGTTAATTCCGCGCCCAGAAACTGAAGAATTAGTCGGATGGATTTTGGAAGATTTTGCCCAGCAGGAAAGTGGATTAAGTGTTATAGATTTTGGAACAGGAAGTGGATGTATCGCTCTTTCATTAAAAAAGGAGCAACCGAATTTTAAAGTAAATGCACTGGACTTGAATCAGTCGATCCTTGATTTGGTTGAGGGTAATGCGGAACAAAACGGACTAGAAATTAAGTGTATTCTAGGGAATATAAATACCCCAGAAAACATAAAACTTAAAGTTGACATAATTGTGTCTAACCCTCCCTATATCAGTCAACAAGAAAAAGTAGAGTTAAAAAAAAATGTATTGGAATATGAACCGCATCAAGCTTTGTTTGTGCCCCAAGAAGACCCGCTTATATTTTACAGGAATATACTGCTATTTGCCGAACAAAATTTAAACTCTAAGGGAAAGATCTATTTTGAAATTAACCCTCTTTTTGACCAGGAGATGGAAACATTAATTTTTAGTTTTGATTGCTACACCATCACAAAACGAATGGATATCTTTGGGAAGTTAAGAATGTTGAGATTAGAAAAAAAGTAGCCATGGACTCTGTAGCTGAAAAAATAGATTTTCTAAGAAAGGCTCTACACGAGCACAATCACCGCTATTATATTTTGGATAAACCTACAGTAACTGACTTTGAGTTTGATCGAATGCTGAGGGTGTTGCAACAACTTGAGTTGGACCATCCTGAATATTATGATCCTAACTCTCCCTCGCAGAGGGTAGGAGGTGAGGTTACCAAGTCTTTTGAGACAATAAGGCACCGTTTTCCAATGTATTCGTTATCAAACACCTATTCTAGAGAAGAGTTAGAGCAGTGGGAGGAGCGTATTCGAAAAATATTAGGTCCTGAGGCCTCAATTGATTATACGTGTGAATTAAAATTCGATGGGGTTTCTGTCAGTTTAACATATGTTGATGGCGCATTAGTCCAAGCACTTACTAGAGGAGATGGTTCCCAGGGGGACGCCATCACTGCCAATGTAAAAACGATCAATACCATCCCTTTAAAGTTAAATGGAGATTATCCATCATTTTTTGAAATTCGTGGAGAAATAATTTTGCCTTGGGCAGGATTCAATAAAATGAATGAAGAACGAGCTGCGAAGGGAGAGCCTTTGTATATGAATCCTAGAAATACGGCCTCCGGAAGTTTGAAACTTCAAGATAGTAGTATTGTCGCTCAAAGACCACTGAACTGTTTTTTATATGCTCTAGCTGGAAATGAATTACCTGTCGGTTCACAGTTTGAAGCACTTGAAAAAGCTAGATCTTGGGGCTTTAAGGTGCCAGATTCTGCTCAGTTAGTGACTTCTATTGATGCAGTTTTTGAATTCATAAAATTTTGGGATGAAAAACGAAAAACGCTGCCTTTTGAAATTGATGGAATCGTAGTTAAGGTTAATCAATTTGATCAACAACAAGAGCTTGGTTTTACTGCTAAAGCACCGCGGTGGGCTATGGCATACAAATACCAAGCAGAGCAGGTAGCTACAATATTAAAAAAAGTACAATATCAAGTTGGAAGAACTGGAGCTATTACCCCAGTAGCTCAATTGGATCCAGTAATTATTTCAGGAACTACTGTAAAAAGAGCTTCCCTTCATAATGCAGATCAAATAGAAAAACTAGACCTCAGAATTGGAGACAGGGTTTTTGTTGAGAAGGGTGGGGAGATTATCCCCAAAATCACTGCAGTCGATGAGTCCAGTAGAGGTAAAGAACAAGCTAAAGTCTTCTTTATCACCAATTGTCCAGAATGCGGAAGTTTATTGGAAAGGGAACAAGGAGAGGCACAACATTATTGTAAAAATGAGACCGAGTGTCCTCCACAAAAAATTGGAAAAATCCAACATTTTATTGGAAGAAAAGCCATGGATATTGAAGGTTTAGGAGGAGAAACGGTAACACTCCTCTATCAAGAAGGCCTGTTGAATTCAATAGCTGATTTATACCATCTAGAAAAAGATCAAATTTTGCCCTTGGAACGCATGGCAAACAAATCAGTTTCTAATTTGATGCAAGGAATTGAGAGCTCTAAGGAAAAGCCTTTTGCCAAGGTGCTTTTTGGACTAGGGATTCGTTTTGTCGGTGAAACTGTAGCAAAAAAACTATGTAAAAAATTTAAATCAATTCAAGTATTGAAAGAAGCAAGTCTAGAGGAGCTAGTTCAAACTGAAGACATTGGAGAACGAATTGCAGAAAGTTTGGTGGATTACTTTGCAGATCCGAACAATCAACTACTGGTAAAAAGACTTGAAGATTGTGGGCTTCAAATGAGCGAAACAGAAACAGTACTTAGTGGCCATAAACCCTTTGAAGGAAAACGCTTTGTTGTAAGTGGCGTTTTTGATAAGCTTTCTCGCGAAGAGTTGAAAAATGATATAGAAACCTTGGGTGGAATTATAGTGAGTTCAGTCTCCTCGAAGACAGATTTTTTAGTAGCAGGAGAGGGTATGGGACCCTCAAAAAGAGCAAAAGCTGAAACCCTAAATGTTCCCATTATTAGTGAAATTGAGTATCAAAATCTCAAAGCCTCATCTGACTAAAATGTTATATTTATAACAAATACTTAAATAATGTCCATTATGTTTGATTTTTTTAAAGCAGCTTTTAGTTTAATTAATATTGTGAAGTTAAAATGCTAGATGTTCTATCAAACTTTGTGATGCAACACCGTCTTAAGGAAAGGCTAAAGGCAGTTAAAGTTCAATCAAAAGCAATAGATAAAAAGTTTAAATCACTTTTGGTTATATGTTCTGATGAGGAACCTTTTGATGAAAAACTATTTTTAAAATTTGCCAAGCAGTTTAGAATTACACCTAGTAAAGTAACTTTATTAGTATTGAGTAAAAAGGAGTTAGTGAAAAACAAAATGACGACAAAGCGGGCCTATTTTTTTTCTAGAAAATCGATCGGTTTTTTTGGGAAAATGCCAGATTTTATTTCAGAATTGTTTCAGAAAGATTTTGACTTGCAGGTCAATTATTTTAATGATCGATCTGTGTTTAAAGAATTGGTTAGTGCCTCATGCCAGTCCAAACTCAGGGTAGGATTCTCTAAATCCAACCACCAGATCAATGATTTGATTTTAGACATCGATCCAAAACAACACAAACTCTTTTTAAAAGAAACAAAAGTTTACCTCAATGCGCTTTTAAACTGACAATGAGATGAATTTAAAAGGACTTGGAGTTGCAATGATCACTCCGTTTACAGAAGAGGGTAGAGTAGATTACACTTCTATTCCTTCAATTGTTGAAAATATAACTACAGGAAGAGCAGATTATATTGTTTTGATGGGGACTACCGCTGAATCTTCTTGTTTGACTATTCAGGAGAAACAAGAGGTGATTAAAGCAGTTGTTGAGGCCAATCAGAATCGACTTCCTCTTGTCATTGGAATTGGAGGAAACAATACTGCTAAGGTGGTTGAAGAAATTCAGACGACTGATTTAACTCCTTTTAAAGCGATTTTATCAGTTTCTCCCTATTATAACAAACCTACTCAGGAAGGAATTTACCAGCATTATAAAAAAATATCAAATGTGAGTCCACTTCCATTGATTGTTTACAATGTGCCTTCGAGAACAGGTACAAACATAGAGGTGGAAACTTTTGTTCGTCTGGCGACTGATTTTGAAAATATTATTGCAATTAAAGAAGCGAGTGGTGAAATGAGCCATGCAGAAAGTATTCTCAAAAATTGTCCTTCTCATATACAGGTGATCTCTGGTGAAGACTCACTGAACTTACCCATGCTTTTAGCAGGTGCAGTAGGGACAATTTCTGTATTAGGGAACGCCCTTCCAGTCCCTATTGTAAAAATGTTTCATTACGTGGAAGAAGGAGAGTTTACAAAAGCGTATAAATTACACTATCAGTTATTGGATATTATTTCTTTGTTGTTTGAAGAGGGAAACCCAACGGGAATCAAAGCTTTAATGGAATCTCTTTCATTTTGTAAAAAAACGGTACGATTGCCACTGGTAAGTGCTTCAGAGGGGTTGTGTTTAAAAATCGAGAAGGCCTTGGAGAATTCTTTGTAGGGCTTTAGATCCATTTCAAAATTACTTTAACACGACCTTAGCAATAAAAATTTCCATTGTCATTCATATTTAGTACTTTTGCAGGATGAAATTTAAAGCAGTTAGGGTCTTTTTACTTACTTGTGCCAGCGTGTTCGTTTTTTCATGTAGTGATTACCAAAAACTTTTAAACGGGGATGACACTTCAGCAAAATATAAACAAGCAGAATTGTATTATAACAACGGTGAATATCGTAAGGCAAACCGCTTGTTTGAACAAATCATCTCCAAATACAGAGGTAAGCCTCAGGCTCAACGCATAATTTTCTTTTTTGCAGATAGTTATTTTCAAACAAAAAGTTACTACCTCGCTGCTTATCAATATGAGAATTTTGTAAAATCTTATCCTAAAAGTGAACGTATCCAAGAGGCTTTATTTAAAGCTGCTAAAAGCTATTATTTTCAATCACCTAAATATAGTTTAGACCAAGAAGACACTTATACAGCAACAGAAAAACTACAAGTATTCTTAAACTTATACCCAAATTCTGAATATGCCAGTGAGGCTAACCAAATGATAGCTGAATTACAAGAAAAATTAGAAAAGAAGAATTTTGAAATTGCGAAACAATACTACACTATTAGAGATTATAAAGCTGCTATAAAAGCAAATGATAATTTTATTTCAAGTTTTCCTGGAACAAAATTCAGAGAAGAGGCTTTATATACTAAATTCATTGCAGCTTATAAGATTGCAATCAATAGTATTGATTCAAAAAAAACAGATCGCCTTAAAGAGTTAATACAACAATACAATACCATTATACGTTACTATCCTGAGACTCTTTTTTTAGTCGATTTGGATAAGAAAATGAAAAAAGTAAATTCAGATTTAGAACTTATTAAAAAAGCTACATCACAACAAACTAAATAATCATGACAAAATACAGAGAATCAAAAGCTGCTTTAACCTCAAAGACTTACGATAGAAATGAGATGGAAGGCTCTACTGAAAACATCTACGAAGCCCTTTCAATTATTGCAAAGCGATCTACTCAAATCAATTTAGATATTAAAAAAGAACTACACGAAAAATTAGAGGAGTTCGCTACACACAATGATAGTTTGGAGGAAATTTTTGAAAACAAAGAACAAATTGAAGTTTCTCGTTTTTATGAGCGATTACCAAAACCTCATGCTATGGCCGTTGAAGAGTGGTTAAAAGACAATATTTACCATCGTCATACTGACGAACCCAAAATCTAAATAAATGAATTTGTTAGGCGGCAAAAAGATTTTACTCGGAATTTCCGGAGGAATTGCTGCTTACAAAACCCCCATACTTGTTCGAGCACTAGTTCAGCAGGGTGCAGTTGTTAAAGTTGTCATGACTCCCTCTGCAATGGATTTTGTAACTCCATTAACCCTTTCAACACTTTCGAAAAACCCTGTATTATCTTCTTTCACTGCTGAAGACCATGACAATCCCACATGGAATGATCATGTAGCTTTAGGTCAATGGGCTGATGTCTTGTTAATTGCACCTGCTACTTCTAATACACTCTCCTCTATGGTTCATGGGAGTTGTAACAATCTGCTGCTAGCAGTTTATCTATCTGCAAAAAGTCCTGTTTTCCTAGCTCCAGCAATGGATTTAGACATGTATGCCCACCCCTCAAATCAAAACAATTTAGAGACCTTAAAGGCATATGGAAATCACGTTCTTCCTGTTGGTGAAGGATTTCTAGCAAGTGGTTTAGAAGGAAAAGGAAGAATGTTAGAGCCCGATCAAATAGTATCCCATCTAGTGTCTTTTTTCAATCCAGAACTCGAACTTAAGGGAAAAAAAGTTTTAATTACAGCGGGGCCCACTTATGAAGCCATAGACCCTGTTCGTTATATAGGGAATCACGCTTCAGGGAAAATGGGTTATGCATTAGCAGAGGTAGCTTTAAAAAAAGGAGCAGAGGTAATTTTAATCTCAGGTCCAAGTTCACAAAAAATCAATCATCCCTCTTTAGAGTTAATTCGAATTACCAGTGCAGATGAGATGGCTGAGGCGGTTAAAAAGTACTATGATGGTGTTGATATCGCAATTGCAGCAGCAGCAGTAGCTGACTTTAAACCAAAAACCATTGCTTTTCATAAACTGAAAAAACAGAATGGCTTAGAAAAGGTTGAGTTGACTCCAACCACAGATGTACTTGCCGATATGGGTAGGAGTAAAAAGAATCAACTATTGATTGGATTTGCCCTAGAAACAGAAAATGAATTGGAAAATGCAAAATCAAAACTAGTCAAAAAGAACTTGGACGGAATTGTGTTGAATTCGTTGAATGACTCTAAGGCTGGTTTTACTGTGAATACGAATAAAATCACTTTTATCCATAAAGACCAAAAGACTCGATCTTTTCCACTTCAATCCAAGCTGGAATGTGCCCATCGTATTTTTGAACAAATCTTAACCTTATGAGAGTTTTCTTAGTAACTACTGTAATTTTATTGACTTCAATTTCTCTCAATGCACAAGAACTTAATGCTCAAGTAATTGTAAATTCAGATTTGGTAAATCAAACTAACCAGCAAATTTTTAAAACTTTAGAGCAGTCTGTGAATGAGTTCTTAAATACTCAGGTGTGGACTGATCAAGAGCTTTTGACTCAGGAAAAAATTACTTGTTCCTTTGTGTTTAATTTGACAGGATATAACAATGATCAATTTGAAGCAACGCTTCAAGTCCAGTCACAACGCCCAGTATTTGACTCCAATTATGATACTCCAATCTTAAATTTTTTAGATCGTGACATTGTTTTTAGTTACCAAGAATTTCAGCCACTCTTTTTTAATCAATCAAGTTTTGAATCGAATTTAGTTTCACTGCTGAGTTTTTATGCCTATGTTATCATTGGTTTAGATTCAGACACTTTTATTGAAAATGGAGGGAGTGCGAGTTACGAGCAAGCCTTTCAGGTCGTTAATCTGGCTCAAGTTACCTCTAGAAAAGGTTGGAAACCATCTGACGGTACAAGAAATCGTTTTTGGCTTATCGATAATTTAAGAGCTAACACTTTCAGAGAATACAGAATAGCCCTGTATGTTTATCACAGGTCTGGTTTGGATCAGATGACATCAGCACCTTCTGATGGGAAAAAGGCGATTATGCAGGCGATACAGCAATTAGAACCGCTTTTCTTGAGACGTCCCAATGCTTTCTTGTTACAGATATTTTTTGATGCAAAAGTTGAAGAAATCGTGAATCTGTTTAAAGATGGTCCAAAAGTAGATTTTAAATCAACAGAAACTGTGTTGAAAAAAATTGCGCCCTTTTTTGGTTCTAGATGGAAACAAATTAAGGCTTAATTTTTCTTAATATTCCTATCTTTAGTTTCTGAAATAATTTAACTGACAATCAGTGCTAACTCAGCTTACAATAAAAAATTTCGCTTTAATTGAAGAACTCGTAGCTTCGTTTTCCTCAGGAATGACTTGTATAACAGGAGAAACTGGTGCAGGAAAATCCATACTTCTAGGTGGGTTGTCATTGGTTCTTGGGAAACGGGCAGACCACTCTTCTTTATTAGATCCAAATAAAAAATGTATAGTTGAAGCCTCTTTTCAAATCCAGGATTATGATTTAAAGACTTTATTTGAACAGTTAGACGTCGATTATGATGATCATACAGTATTACGTCGTGAGATTTTACCACAGGGAAAATCAAGAGCTTTTGTAAATGACACCCCTGTTACATTAAATGTTTTAGAGCAAATTAGTCTTCATTTGATCGATCTTCATTCTCAGAACGACACTAACAGCTTACTTGAAGATCAATACCAGTTTCAAGTACTAGATGCTTTAGCTAAAAACCAAAATATTTTAGTTGACTATAAAAGGACTCGTTCTGCTTATATGGTTTCACAAAATCAATACAAGAAGCTAAAGCAAGATTCCGAAGAAGCTAAGGCATCGTTTCAACTGGACGATTTCTTGTATCAAGAACTCTTAAAATTGAATCCCCATGAAGGTATGCAAGAAGATTTAGAGCTTAAGCACAGTTCACTAACACATGTAGATTTTTTACAATCTTCGATTGTTGAGGTAATTCAACTCATGGAAAATGACGCTGTGGGTCTTTTAGATCAATTGTTAAAACTTCGGAGTTTATCCTCTGGTCTTGCACAAAAATCAGCACAATTCGGTTCTCTGCAACAGCGATTTAATGGGTTATTTATTGAAGCTGAAGACCTTTTAAATGATTGCAAACTTCAATTTGAGAATTTAGAGGCTAATCCAATCGAGCTTGAAAAAATACAAACTCGTTTGGATCAGCTTAATAGCTTAATGCTAAAACATAAAGTAACCTCTTCTGCTGATCTAATAAAAATACAGAAGCGTCTTGAAAAGCGTTTAACCAAAACATCCGAATTAGATTCTGAACTTAAACTACTTCATGATAAGGAAAAAGAACTCAAAAAATCACTTGAGAGTCTGTCATCTAAATTGACTAAAAGTAGGAGATCAGCAATCAAAATTCTCGAACGAGAATTAAAAGAATTAGTAATAAAAATGGGAATGACTGACGCTTCCTTTAAGGTTGAAATAGAACCTTCTGGAGTATATATGGGTCATGGATCAGATCAATTGAATTTTCAGTTTAAATCCAATAATGCAGTTGCGTTTAAACCGTTAAAGAAAATTGTTTCTGGAGGAGAACTTTCACGAATTATGCTCGCGGTCAAAGCAATTCTATCGAGTTATATCAAACTTCCTACCCTTATTTTTGACGAAATAGATACTGGGGTTTCTGGAAAAATATCAGACAGCATCGCAGACGTGATGGTGTCTATGGGACAAAAACTACAATTAATTAACATCACTCACCTCCCTCAAGTTGCAGCAAAAGGAGATTATCATTTTAAAGTCTTAAAAAAAGAACAAGATGGTAAAACCTTAACTCAATTATTTTCTTTAAATACACAGGCTCGAGTTGAAGAAATTGCGATGATGCTTTCTGGAAATCAAGTTACTCCGACAGCAATTGCTCATGCTAAACAATTGATGAATTAAGTGTATATTTGAACTCTAAATACAACACATGTCATATAAAATTTTAGAAGGTAAAAAAGGAATCATTTTCGGTGCTTTAGACGACCAATCTATTGCTTGGAAAACTGCAGAATCTGTAGCTGATGCAGGGGGTAGTTTTGTACTCACCAATGCACCAGTCGCACTTAGAATGGGAACGATTAACTCTC
>JAQWHT010000105.1 GCA_029249225.1 Flavobacteriaceae bacterium | reverse complement strand
CCCTTTAGAAAAAATTGCAACTTTTTTTGCTGGGGTAATTCGATCTTCACCGTAGAGAATCATACTGTGACTGATATCAATCATCAAAACAGTACTCATTTGGGTTTTGTAAAATGAGTCTTCCACCACTAAGTCTTGGTCTTGAAGAGTAAAATCATCCCCTAGATTTCGGATCTGAGCATTTTTAATGCTTTCAGTCATTGCAATTTTTTCTAAAGGGTCACCAAACTGATAGGATTTAAATTCACCTGTACTTTCTTGTCCTGCTCCGCTATTTTTCGTTTTGTGATTTCCAGAGGCTGTTTTTTTTAAGTTGCCAAAAATCTGTTTTAGTGCATATTCACGTAACAGTTTTTCAGTTTTTGGAGTAAGGGTAAAGCCCTCTCCCTGGCCGTCACTTCCTTGATTGGGTTTAGGTTGTATGTACGCTTTTTTCTTGAGATCTTCGATGAAATCATCTATGGTATAATCTTCGTTTGTTAATTCATATTCTTTATCTAACTCTCTCAGCCATTCAATGGCTTCGTCAAAATCCCCCGAAGTATGGGTTATTAATTCTTTAAAGATTTCGAATAAGCGTTCAAACGGAGTCTGCTCTTTTTTTTCAAACTTAGAAAATCGCAATCCAGCTCTAGGGTGTTCAAATTTCATAGTATTCAAAAATATGAATTTTTGTTTTTAAAAGTATAGTACACCTTTAAAATAGAAACTATTTGATTTATTTGGATGGATTAGGGTTAAGGCTTTTGATGTATTCTGTAATCAAAGCAACCCCTTCCTTGTGAACTGTCGAGCGTCCTATTTCAGGCATCATTGTGCCTGGATCATTGCTTAACATGCGGTAAACAAGTATCGAGTTATTCGGTTCTCCTGGTACGATACTGTAATGTAAATTTCCAGACCCTTTGCCTGCTGCAACAGGAGGTTTAAAAACACCCCTTTTTCTAGCATCAGTTTGATTATAGCTTAAATCAAGTCCTGAGTTTTTTGCGCTTCCATGAGGCTGATGACAATGAGCGCAATTAATATCTAAATATGTTTTTGCACGTTCTGCAATAGTTCCTGTTTCAGGATCATTCCAAACAGAAAATTGAGGGATAATTTCGTTTTGAGGAAATCCAGTTAGATAATCATGTTGTGCGAAAAACTCTAATTGAGTTAGAGTTTTAGAGAGAGGTTCAAATCTCTTATTGAGCTGTGCAGCCGTTGGCCCTATTGGTGTAATTTCTTTTCCATTGAGATGGCAATTTTTACATTGGTTATTATTTGGCACATTGTAACTTAGTTGTTGTAAATCTCCTTTGTTATTTGTCCAGCGAATAGCTAATGTTTTTCCAGTGTAGTTAAGAAATGCATCCTTTTGCTCTTCATCCCAAATATAATTTAAGGGAGTCCAATTGTTTTCTTCTTTCACAAGTAGTCGAGTTTCTATTAGTTTTTTATCGCCTTCTGGGGAGTTAAAATCTTTAGAATAATAGAAATTCTTGATGAGTATTGTTCCTTCACCAAAGTTAAAAACAGCGTTTTTAGTATAGGAAATTTTTCCCCCCTCGGGGAGATAGATAAAGCGTTTTTTGAATGCATAATCTGTAAAAAGTGGAGTGTTAAGGGAATAAGGGAATACCCTTTCAGAAGGAATTAACTCAGATATTTCACCATCAAAAAAATCATAGTCTGATAACTTTTGTTTTTGAGTACTTGTAGTGCTTATGAGAGGAGTTTCTAAAATTACTTTTTTTGCTTTTGGAGCAGATTTGTCTTTTGAGGTACAATGAATCAAGAGTAGTTGTGCCATCAAAAAAAGAACAAGACTATAAATAAAAGGCTCTTTATTCATCAGAAACTGAACAATTAAAGGGTGTTGAGTCATTAGAAAAAGACTCAAAGTCATTTGCAGCATCCAGAAAAACAAACTGAGCATTTTCATTATTTTGAATGCATATTTTTACACTAGAAGCTTGTAATTCTGTCCCTTTAGGCAAAATACCATCATAGGCAATATCAGGAATGAGCATAGAGTTTTTAAAGTACCATAACTTTCCGAAATCATTTGAAAGTGTTGGAAAATAAAAACGATTACTGAATTGATTATTAGAAACAGTTACATTTCCCGGAAAGGCATTGTATTCCACATCGTTTTCAAAGTCGGCTTGAACCCCCCGTAGCCCCTGAGCTTGGGCTGCTTCACTCAAAGCATTGCTTTCAGGATCTTGATCAGCTGCAAAAACCTTGTAACTTACGACGGAGAGGTTGGAGGTTTTATGATCTTTAACTACGTTATTGATAAACTCCACATTTTGACTCGCCATGATAACAACTCCAGTTCCTTTTGGGACCGCACTAACTATAGATCCTTTTACACCAAAATTGGGAATATTATTGTCATAAATCGTATTTTGATATGCTCTTATGTGGTGCCCATAAACAGTTAGCTCAGGAAGATTAAAAATCAGTAGTCCACTTGTGTTTTTATAAGCTTCATTGCCATAGATTTCGACATACGAACTATTTTCACTTTCAATTCCTGCTACATTGAAGTAAGCTTTATTATTTCGAATGATCACATGTTGAGATTGCCCCACGTAGATACCAGCATCAGAGGAGCCAATTGCTTCACAGCCTTCAATTAAGACATGTGTACTCAGTACAGGATATATAGCGTATGCGCCATTATTAGTTGAAACCCTCCCAGTCCATGCAGAACGGATATTTCTAAATGTGATTGTATCAGTGTCGCTCACTTTAATATTATCTCCTGCCGCATCCTCTACTGCCAGGTCTTCAATAATAATGTGTTCAGAATTGGTGATTTTAATTCCCTCGGCCCCTTGAGTCTGACCCTTAAATGAAAGAATAGTTTTATTCATACCCATACCCTTTATGCGTACATGCTTTTTCCCATCTAAACTCAAAGATTTAGAAAACAGAAAATGACCCTCAGGAAGTTGAATCGTACTGCTGTCTTTAGCGAGGATAAATGCCTCAAGGATTTGCTCTTCTACGTCTATATAATCTCGAATAGGAGTATAGCTAGGCATTTTTTCTGGCCAAGCAAAAAGGATAATTGCGAGTATAAAGATTAAAGCAAATAAGGATAGAATTTTTTTCATTTCAACATAAAGATTAACAAATTTGATTAAAAATCAACTACAAAACGACCAATAATTGTTCTTCCAATTCTAGGAAAACCAGGTAAAGCTCTAAACTCATTGTTGAATAAATTTGTGGCAGACAACTGAAAATTAAGTTGCTTTGTAAAGGAATAACCCAATGATAAATCAACTAATGATTTAGCATCTATCCTTCCTGGATAGGAGGCTAAATTTGAAGTATAGGCCTGATCCCATTGATAATTCATGCTCGCGTTAAATTTAGTTTCAGGCTGATAACTAATCCCTGCAGGGATTTTATTCTGAGGGAAATTAAGTTCTCCAGGAGCTCCACTTTTTCTATTAAACCAGGTGTAATTTACAAAAGTTGTTACCTCATTAGTTAGGTAATATTTTGAGTGTACTTCAAAACCCCAGTCACGAGAGATTTTTTCAGTATTGATATTGTAGTAACCAAAGATCAATTTTGCGGCATCACCTTGGGGTGAATTTTCTAAAGGCACAACTCCGTGAAACGGTAATCCAGCGGTACTCAGTTCTTCGATAAACGCAGCACCTGCAAGCTTGTAAGCTCCATATGATTTCTTGTCCTAGTAGACCCGCAATAAAGGCCGCTGTAGCTTCATCGAGTCCAGCACCAATTAAACCCTGCTCCAATTGAGGTTGTGCGATGCTCTGCAGTTCATCTCCAAGAAGAGTGTCCAAATTGGATATGGTAACTATAGGATTTACCTGTTGAAACGCAGCACCTCCCTTTCGTGTTAAATAATATACATCAAAACCTGCTGCTAAACGATTCCCAAAAAGTCCTTTATATCCAAATTCATAGGCATTTAAAAAAGAGATTAAATTTGAATTTCGATTAACTGGATTTAATGGGTTTCCATCAATGTCGGTTGTAATTGAAGGTGCAAAACCTGATGGATTAGCTGATTGCAATACGCTGGTTAATAAAGGTAAAAGGGGAGCTAGCTGAGGGTTTTCTGAAAGTGCATCAAATTCTTGGATAACCAGTGGGTTTACAGAGGCAAATGCAGTTTGAAGAGGAAAGCCTGCATTGAGAGGTGTGTTAGGCACTCCTGGAATGAGCCAGTCGATATCAGGATTTGACCTATAGGTATAAGGTTTGCTAGCGCCCAATACCCAAACATCTAGTATGCCACGTTCAGATTGTGTAGGCAAATCAAAGTAAATGTCTGACGCAGGAATTGGATTTGCAGACTTGTTGTATGTAAGTCTTAAATTGTGTTTGGTATTGGGCTTGTAGACTACAGCAGCTCTTGGTGAAAATGTTTTTTCATTTGTAAAATTATATCCATCGTAGCGTCCTGCTAAAAATAAATCCAGTTTAGAATGAGGTTTCATTTTGATTTGGGTATACCCTCCATATAGAGTATAGTCGTCGTTGTTTTCATTATGACCATAGACATGGTTTTGAGTATCCGATTTAGCATCGCGATAATCAACACCAAGGGTCCATTCAGAATTTAAGAATTCATGAAAATTGAAATTATATTGTAACTGAGCTTCATAGTGAGAGCGTTCTAGGGGGACGATTAGTCCTGTACGGTTCAAATAAGTTGGATTTTGATCGTTGCCTCCATCATTTTTAATGAAATAAGTTTGGGCAAACCATCCTTTGTAATTAAAACGCGCCTGACCCCAATATTCGTTTGAAAAGACTTGTCCCTCGCCAAGGTCGTTGTAAAACAAAGCACTTCCAGAGTTCCATCCTCCTGCAGTAACAATTTCCATCCCTTCTCTAGGTCTGAAATAAAGAGAGGTATTGGCTGCTGCAGCCCAGTAGTCTGGTATTTGTTCCTGTTTGATATCAAACAGTTGAATGCCGTCTGAGTCTGTATCAACGTATCCCTCAGAAATTACAGCTTTATTAATAGATGTTTTAAAATTGGAAAGTATATTTTGATCATTTGGATCACTAGGATTTAAGGTAAAATCTTTTCCGCTTCCATATCTAAGGTTAAACTTATAGCCAAAGGTTTCTTTTTTGTTTTTGCCTCCATGCCGAAAAGCTATTTTAAATGTATTCCTTTCACCATAAATCATTTCGGCTGTTGTTCCTGAATGCTCAAAAGGATTTTTCGAGATAAAATGAATTACACCATTCGTAACATCTGGACCGTATAATGCAGATGCTGGTCCTAACACAACTTCAACACGCTCCAAATCGATATTATTGATGGGTGAATTTTGAGAATCAAAATATTCTAATCCAGGAGAAATTAGTGACCGATAGTCCAACATAGGGAATACATTTGTGGAAAACACACCGCTACTTCCACGAAGTGCAATGTTTATTCGTTGACCAGTTTGTTGTTGTAATTCTACTCCTGGTGTATTTATTAAAGCTCTGATTGGGCTAATTGATCCTCCAGACTCAGACATTTTTTGGCCTGAAATAATTGATACTGCTGCAGGAGCTTCCTGAAGTTTTTCCGCTTTTCGGGAAGTGGAAACAATTACTTCATCAAAAACATTTCCTTCTTCAAGGTTGATGGTAATAGGTTGGTTATCAAATACATGGATAGTTTTGGAGTTGAAGCCAATAAAAGAAACAGTTAAATTTATTGGATATTCATCGGATATGCTTAAAGTAAATTGTCCTTGTTCATTAGCAGTTGTTCCTTTAGAAGAACCCTCAACTAAAATATTCGCTCCAAAAAGAGGATCGTTATTAGAATCGACAACAGATCCAGTAATTATTGTTTGTGCAAAAAGGTTGGTTGAAAAATATAAAAGTGATGCCAAAACGGATATTTTGAATGTGGTTTTCATTGGGAAGGTAGGATTTGGGTTTAGTAACAAATTACAAAAATTAATGTAATCCAAAAAGTATTTCAAAAAAAGCATTACATTTGCATGAGTAAAAAAGTAATTTAATTGAGGAGACATAATTGTCCCCTTTTTTTTTAAATGACATTTAAAGAACAAGTTAACGAATTGTTAGAAGCTGCTTTAGACAGTAGACCAGACTTGTTTTTGATTGATTTTAAGGTTTCTGTAGATAACCATATCAGCATTCTATTAGATGGAGATCAAGGAGTGAATTTACAGTCTTGTGTTGAAATAAGTAGGCAAGTAGAACATAATTTAGATAGAGAAATTCATGATTTTTCACTAGAAGTAGCCTCTGCCGGTGTGGGGAGTCCGCTGCAAAAAACTAGACAGTATTCAAAAAATTTGGGTCGTAAGCTTCGTGTAGAACGAGATGCAGCACCAACCTTAGAAGGGATTCTAACCGATGCTAATGAGGATGGTTTTACTCTAGAATGGAAACAAAGAGAGCCTAAGCCTGTTGGCAAAGGAAAAGTAACGGTAACAAAAAAAGAAACACTTTCGTACCAAGAAATTACAAGTGCGAAAGTTTTAGTGAAATAGATAATTAATTGTAAAATGGAAAACTTAGCCTTAATTGATTCTTTTTCGGAATTTAAAGATGACAAACTAATTGATCGTGTAACACTCATGGTCATTTTAGAGGACGTGTTTAAAAACACTTTGAAACGTAAGTTTGGTTCAGATGAAAATTTTGATATTATTATTAATCCTGACAAGGGAGATTTAGAAATCTGGAGAAACCGAATCGTTGTTTAGGATGGTAATGTTGAAGATTCAAATCAAGAAATTACGTTGACAGAAGCTCGAAAAATTGAACCTGATTTTGAAGTTGGTGAGGATGTGTCAGAAGAAGTCAAATTGATTGATTTGGGCAGACGTTCCATTCAATATTTAAGACAAAATCTTGTAGCCAAAATATTTGAGCACGACAGTACTAATATCTTTAAGCAATTTAAAGACCGTGAAGGAGATTTGTATACTGCTGAGGTACATCACATTCGCAGTAGAGAAATCATCCTCCTAGATGATGATGGGAATGAAATCATTTTGCCTAAAGACCGCCAGATTCCAAGTGACTTTTTTAGAAAAGGAGACAATGTAAGGGGAATCATAGAAACCGTTGAATTGAGAGGGAATAAGCCTAGAATTATTTTGTCTAGAACTTCTCCGATTTTCTTAGAAAAATTATTTGAACAAGAAATTCCTGAAGTTTTTGATGGACTTATTACGATCAAAAAAGCTGTACGAATCCCTGGAGAAAAGGCAAAAGTAGCAGTTGATTCTTATGACGACCGCATTGATCCTGTTGGAGCCTGTGTAGGTATGAAAGGTTCGCGTATTCACGGAATAGTGCGTGAACTTGGAAATGAAAATATTGATGTCATTAACTACACCAACAACTTGCAACTTTTTATCTCAAGAGCATTGAGTCCTGCTAAAGTTAATTCTCTTAAAATTGATGAGGAGAACAAAAGAGTGGAGGTCATCTTGAATCCTGAAGAAGTTTCTAAAGCAATTGGTAAGGGCGGAACTAATATCCGTTTAGCTGGAAAGTTAACAGGATATGAAATAGATGTCTTCAGAGAAGGGGTTGAGGAGGATATTGAGTTAAAAGAATTCAGTGACGAAATCGAGCAGTGGATTATTGATGAATTTAAGAAAGTAGGTTTGGACACGGCCAAAAGTATTTTGGAACTGGATAAAATCGATTTGATTAAACGGACAGACCTTGAAGAAGAAACAGTTCAAGAAGTTTTACAGATATTGAAAGCAGAATTTGAAGAATAATATAGACTGCGAAAATAATTCTTATTTTTGCAAATAGATAAAAGTATATGGCTGACCAACCCAGTATTCGACTAAACAAAGTGTTAAGAGAACTCAACATTTCTCTTGACCGGGCTGTTGAATTTCTGAATCAAAAGGGAATTGAAGTTGATGCACGTCCCACAACTAAGATCACTACTGAAGTTTACAACACACTTTTGGATGAATTTGAAACAGATAAATCCAAAAAAGTAGCTTCACATGAGATCAGTGAGGAAAAGCGAAAGGAAAAGGAGAATTTAAGGATTCTCCAAGAGAAAAAAGAGCAAGAGCGCTTAGATCAAATTGCTCAAAGAGAAGCCTTAAAAACAAATAAAGTTTCCCTTGAAAAGCCTAAAACTTTGGGTAAAATTGATTTAGAATCGCTGAATAAGCCTACCCCAAAGGACAAGGAAGAGAAGCCTCTAGTTGAAAAAGAGGAAGAGGTCAAGCCTGTTGAAGTCAAAAAGCCTGAAGAAGAAATAAAAGAAAAACCTGCTGTTGCAGCCCCCGTAAAAAAGCCAGAAGAGAAAAAGCAATTAGTTGACGAAGCAGAAAAGCCAGCAGAAGTAAATGAAACTCTTAAAACTCAATACACTAAACTAACGGGTCCTAAAAAAACAGGTCAGACGATAAACCTTGATGAGGTTAATAAGAAAGAAAAAACTGTAGAAGATGCACGTAAAAGAAAGAGAAAAAGAATAAGTAAAGATGTAAACCCTTCTGCAAACAAAAACAATAACTCAAACAACAGAGGTCAACAGCGAAAAGGAAGACCAAATACTGTTGTTAAAAAAGAAGAGCCTACTGAAGAAGAGGTTCAAAAGCAAATTCGTGAAACCTTAGAAAAATTACAAGGAAAATCGAACAAGTCTAAAGGAGCAAAATACAGAAGAGATAAACGAGTCCAACACCGACAAAAATCGGAAGAAGAAATGGCTCAAATTGAGGCAGAAAGTAAAGTTCTCAAAGTCACAGAATTTATTACAGTTGGAGAGGTTGCCACGATGATGAATATTTCTTCTACTGAAATTATCTCAGCATGTATGAGCTTAGGTATTATGGTAACAATGAACCAAAGGCTCGATGCAGAAACGTTAAGTATCGTAGCTGATGAGTTTGGTTACGAAGTCACTTTCGAAAAGGCTGAACTTGAAGAAAATATTGAAGAAGTAATCGATCTTGAAGAAGATTTATCTCCAAGAGCCCCAATAGTTACAGTTATGGGGCATGTTGATCACGGTAAAACATCATTGCTGGATTACATTAGAGAAGAAAATGTAATTGCAGGTGAATCAGGTGGAATTACACAACATATTGGAGCCTATGGAGTGACTCTTGACAACGGTCAAAAAATCACATTTTTAGATACTCCTGGACACGAAGCTTTTACAGCCATGAGAGCTAGAGGGGCTCAAGTAACGGATATTGCAATAATTGTTGTTGCAGCAGATGACAATATCATGCCTCAGACTAAAGAAGCGATAAGTCATGCTCAGGCAGCTGGAGTACCAATTGTATTTGCTATCAACAAGATTGATAAAGAAACTGCTAACCCAGATAAAATTAAGGAAGCTCTTGCCGGAATGAATTTGATGGTTGAAGACTGGGGAGGAAAAGTTCAATCGCACGATGTATCAGCATTAAATGGGACAGGAGTTAAGGAGCTTCTTGAAAAAGTCTTACTTGAAGCTGAACTTCTAGAGCTTCAAGCTAATCCTAACAGAGCTGCAAAAGGTACTGTAGTAGAGGCTTTTTTAGATAAAGGAAGGGGCTATGTCTCAACTATTTTGGTACAAAATGGAACCCTCAAAATGGGAGACTATTTACTCGCCGGAAAACACAGTGGGAAGGTGAAAGCCATGTTTAATGAAAGAGGTGTTAGCTTGGATGAAGCACCACCTTCAACACCGGTTTCAATTCTAGGATTAGATGGAGCTCCTCAAGCAGGAGATTCTTTCTACATTTTAGAAGACGAAAGAGAGGCAAAACAAATTGCAGCAAAAAGAACACAATTATTAAGGGAGCAAAGTGTCAGAACCCAGCGCCATATTACTCTCGATGAAATTGGTAGAAGAATTGCCTTAGGTGAATTTAAGGAGTTAAATATTATCCTTAAAGGAGATGTTGACGGTTCTGTTGAAGCTCTTACAGACTCTTTACAAAAATTATCCACAAGTGAAATTGAGATTAAAATTATTCACAAAGGAGTAGGTGCAATAACCGAATCAGATGTTCTTTTGGCCTCAGCTTCTGATGCCATTGTCATTGGGTTTAACGTAAGACCAATGGGTAACGCCCGCGCTATTGCTGAAAAAGAGGAAATTGACATCCGATCGTATTCCATAATTTACGATGCCATTAATGATATTAAAGATGCAATGGAAGGAATGCTTTCTCCTGAAATGCGTGAGGAAATAACTGGAAATGCTGAAATTCGAGAAACTTTTAAGATTTCTAAAATTGGAACTATTGCAGGTTGTATGGTCACTTCAGGTAAAATTTACAGAAACTCAGGGATACGAATCGTTCGTGAAGGAGTTGTAATTTTTACGGGAGAACTTACATCTCTAAAGCGATTTAAAGACGATGTTAAAGAAGTTGCTAAAGGATACGATTGTGGGTTGCAAGTGAAAAACTACAACGACATTAAGGTAGGGGACGTATTGGAATGCTTCCAAGAAGTGGCAGTAAAAAAATCACTCTAAAACATCAGTCTTTCTAGTCAATAAAAAAGCTGAAGGAAAAGACTTCTTTACAGTATCTAATGTTTTTAAGCCAATAATTTTATCTTTAAAACGACCTGCTTGAACTTTATAATTTGGGGTTTCAAAACTCAACTCTACTGGAATATGAGGATAGATTTCTTTCGCACTTTCTAGAGTTTCTGATGCTACTTCAAGATTACCATAGTAAAGTTGTAGGGTAAAATATTCATTGGCATAACGTTCTCGATCTAAAGTAATTTTTTTGTTCAATAAACTGTCTAGTTTAGGATCTTGTTTAACATATGTTTCTCTACTTTGTGAGTAACTACTCAAACAAATTCCAAAAATAAGCACTAAAAATAGGGGTTTCCAAGATGATTTTTTCATATTACAAAAAAACAACTTTTTCTTTTTATAGTGCATTAATTTAACAAATCTGATAAGTTATTTAGAATGATTATAAATTAATAAAATCTTAATTTATTAGGTATTCTAAAAGCCTTCTATGCTTTAAATTTGTCATGGATTTTAGAACAACATTTTGGACATAAAAATATATTCATTTGAAAGGATAAGGGTCAAGCAACCAATCAAGCTCCTTTTTGCAGCCCTGATCATTATCACAAGTTTTCTCTTTTCTTTTAATGTCTCAGCTCAAGAAGACGAAGCGATCCAGGCAGGAAAAAAATTGTTCAATGCAAATTGTGCAGCCTGTCATAAGATCAATAAAAGAGCAGTTGGACCTGCACTTAAGGGTGTTTCAGCTAAATACGATAAAGAATGGCTGTACAGTTGGATAAAGAATAGTACAGCGATGGTCAAATCTGGAGATGCCCAAGCAGTTGCTATTTACGAGGAATACAATGGCTCTGTGATGACATCATTTCCTCAGCTATCCAATGGGGACATAGACAACATCATAGCATATACTGATTACACTCCACCAGCACCAGCAGCATCAGCTGCTGTCCCTGGCTCAGCATCTGGACAGTCAGGTACTTCTGGAGTAGGTAACAACATTATTCTTGGCGCACTAGTGTTGGTATTTTTGATTCTAATTGTAATGTTATTTTTGGTCCAGAAAACCTTATTGCGCATTGCATCAGCTAGCGGTGTTGACATCACACCCGAACCCAAACCGAAGAGAACCCCAATTTGGCTTGCTTTCGTCCAAAATCAGTTTTTGATAATGTTAAGTGTGATTTTATTATTGTTGAGTAGTGCCTATTTTGTCTATGGTTACTTTATGCAGGTGGGTGTTGATCAGGGTTATATGCCGGTACAGCCCATCCACTATTCTCACAAAATACATGCTGGGGCAAATCAAATTGAGTGTAAATATTGTCACTCTTCAGCACGTGTTTCCAAACACTCTGGAATTCCGTCTTTAAACGTTTGTATGAACTGTCACAAAAACATTGCTGAATACAACGGAGAAGAAGATCTTGAGAATGGATACACCAAAGATTTTTACACAAAAGAAATAAAGAAACTATACACAGCAGTTGGTTGGGATGAAGCCAATCAGCAATATACTGGAGAGACACAGCCTGTAAAGTGGGTTCGAATTCACAACCTACCTGATTTTGTTTATTTCAATCACGCTCAACACGTCGAAGTCGGAGAAATTGCATGTGAAAAATGTCATGGGCCTGTAGAAGAAATGGAGATCATGTACCAGTATTCCCCTCTTACCATGGGATGGTGTATCAATTGCCACCGAGAAACTAATGTGAAAGTAGAAAGTAATGAGTATTATGCTAAAATTCATGAAGCACTTTCAAAGAAATACGGTGTTGAAAAATTAACAGTTGCCCAGATGGGTGGACTTGAATGTGGAAAATGTCACTATTAAAAGGCGATCAAGAAAAGCATATGGCATCAAATAAAACATACTGGAAAAACATTGCTCAACTAGACCCTTCTGATGAGGCAGTCAAAAAATTGGAACAAAACGAATTTGTGTCCAAGCTTCCTGAAGATTTTTTGAGTGATGAAAAAACGCTTGAAGAAAGCAGTACTTCTCGAAGAGATTTCTTAAAATATGTTGGGTTTAGCACTGCTGCTGCAACAATAGCAGCTTGTGAGGGCCCTGTTATCAAATCGGTTCCTTATGTTGTTCAACCAGAACAAATACGACCTGGTGTGGCAAATTATTATGCAACTACTATTGCAGATGGTTTTGATTTCGGAAGCATACTTATTAAGACACGAGAAGGAAGACCTATCAAAGTGGAGAGTAATCCCGATGCACCAATTTTAGGCGGGGCTAACGCCAGAGTTCATGCCTCGGTGCTATCACTTTATGACACTTTACGTCTTCAAGGACCACAAGCCAATGGTGAAGATGTTTCTTGGGATAACTTTTATCTCCAAACTGGTGCAATGTTAAAGGCATTAGCTGTTACAGGTAAGGAGATTATTCTATTGATGCCCACTTTGCCAAGTCCAACTTCCCAAAAAGTCATTACTGATTTTGTCGCGGCGTATCCAAATGTCCGTCCTGTAATTTATGATACAATTTCTTCCGATGCGGCGCTTAATGCATTTGAAACATATTTCGGTCAAAGAGCATTGGCAGATTACGATTTTTCAAAGGCAAAAACTATAGTTTCAATTGATGCAGATTTCTTAGGTGATTGGCAAGGAAGAAATTGTATCAT
>JAQWHT010000098.1 GCA_029249225.1 Flavobacteriaceae bacterium | reverse complement strand
TTAATACGTTGTTGAGTCCTCAAGCACTGAAGCAGCAATGAAAACAGCACACGCTCTTCTTACAAAATATTCTGAATGGTTAGAAGATACAATCGTGATCTTAGACCCCTGTATCAATCCCGATGGAAGAGATCGTTACGTCAATTTTTACAATCAGGTTAAAAGCACACCATTCGACACCCAACCCTTTACTCGCGAACATCGAGAAGGTTGGCATAATGGGAGAACAAATCATTATATTTTTGATTTAAATCGAGATTGGGCATGGCTGACTCAAGTAGAGTCTCAACAACGTATTAAACAATACAATCAGTGGCTTCCTCACATTCATGTAGATTTTCATGAACAAGGGATTAACTCCCCTTATTATTTTGCTCCTGCAGCTGAACCCTATCATGAAATGATAAGTTCCTTTCAGAAAAGTTTTCAAAAGGTCATTGGAAAAAATCATGCGAAGTATTTTGACAAAGAAGGGTGGTTTTATTTCACCAAACAACGCTTCGATTTGCTTTATCCAAGTTATGGAGACACCTATCCAACCTATTTGGGAGGAATAGGAATGACCTACGAACAAGCTGGGGGCGGAAGAGCTGGTCTTGGAATTGAGAATAATGAAAACATAACATTGACTCTAAAAGACCGCATTGAACACCACTATACTACTGGAATTTCAACAGTAGAGATTGCGACATTGAATAAAAGTCTTTTGAACAAAAATTATCAGCGTTATTATGAAAACGAAGGATTGAAATACAAAAACTTCGTTATGGATGGAAATCAAGACAAACTAAATGCTTTGAGTACGTTACTCGCCAATCATGAAATTAAAAGCTATCAATTAAATAACAACACCAGTGTAAAAGGATACAACTATGAAAAACAACAAAATACCACTATTGATTTTTCAAAAAACGCTCTTGTTGTCCCAACTAACCAACCCAAAGGTAAAATGGTGCAGATTTTACTTGAACCCCAGACAAAACTAAATGATTCATTGACTTATGATATTACCTCTTGGTCATTGCCTTATGCCTATGGGCTCAATACTGTGGCAACAAATTCATCACTTCCTGTTTCACCTTATTCTTTAAAACCCACTAAACAAACTGAATTCATACTTGTACAAGATGAAACCAAAAAGCAGTTAAATTATGGTCACGCCCTACCCTACAACAGCTTTATAGATGGGAAATTTCTAGCTGCATTATTAAAAGAAAAAATTGGTGTGCGTTTTAATACGGTACCCATAAAAAATAGTGGAGTTTCTTGGGATAGAGGAAGTTTATTTATTCTCAAGGGGGATAATAAAAAACAACCTGATTATTTAGCTAAACTAGCTGAGTTGGCATCCCAGTTTAGCCGAAAATTAGTTCCCATTGAGACCGGCTTCTCTTCAGAAGGTCCTGATCTGGGAGCAGCTGAATTAGAACTCATCAGCCCTCCTCGTATTGCCCTTCTAAGGTCTGACAGAACCTCAAGTTATAATTATGGAGAAGTGTGGCACTTTTTCGAACAAGCTCTAGGTTACCCGATCATACAAGTTGATGAAAATAGATTGACCTCTGCTCTAGAACACATTGACCAACTGATTCTGCCTAGTGGTTATTACAGTAAATGGAATAGTGAGAATAGCCAAGATAATGCACTTATGAAATGGATTAAAAACGGTGGTAAAATTATTGCACTCTCTGGGGCACTCAACCGATTTGCCGATACCAATAATTTTAAACTTAAAAAGAAAGAGGACAAAGATCTCGATACTACTGAAATTCCCTACGGAGATCAATCTAGGAATGAGATCAGCCTTATTACCACCGGCAGCGTGTTTAAAGCAGCTCTTGACAAATCGCACCCCTTGACCTTTGGACTGGACAATTACTACAGCCTCAAACTGAATGAGACAGCATATGAATTTTTGGAAAACGGAAATAACGCCTTTACCTTAGGAACAAAATCAAAAGCCATTGCGGGTTTTATTGGGTTTAAAGCAATTGAAAATCAAAGTAAATCTTTACTTTTTGGTGAAGAGCCTATTGGAAGAGGTAAGGTCGTGTATTTTGTGGATAATGTTCTTTTTAGAGGATTTTGGTATACAGGAAAAATAGCATTTACCAATGCCTTATTTTTCTTATAAAGAACCCTTGAACATCTAAAGTGAATTAACACCCTAAACAGGAATCCCGATCAAATCAAAATCAGAGGCTTCAGTAATCATAATATGGGTAAAATCTCCTTGTTTTAAATAGTGCTTTGATGCATCAATTAGCACTTCATTATCAACATCTGGTGAGTCCATAAAAGTTCTACCTACATAATGGTTACCTTCTTTTCTATCGATCAAACAATGGTATGTTTTACCGATACAGCTTTGATTGTACTCCCAAGAAATTTGAGACTGAATTTCCATGATTTCATTAGATCGATTCTGCTTTACTTCTTCTGGGACATCGTCCTCTAACTGATGAGCGTGAGTGTTTTCTTCATGACTGTAGGTAAAGCATCCCAATCGTTCAAAGCGCATTGTTTTGACCCAACTTTTAAGAGTCTCAAAATCTTCTTTAGTTTCTCCTGGATACCCAACAATTAATGACGTTCGTAAAACAATACCCGGCACCTGGCTTCTAAATTTTTGAAGTAAAGCTGTTGTTTTAGCTTTGGTAGTTCCTCGTCGCATAGACTTCAAGATCGGATCAGCTATGTGCTGCAAAGGGATGTCTAAATAATCACATATTTTTTCTTCCTCTTTCATCACCTCAAGAACATCTTCAGGAAAACCAGTAGGAAAAGCATAATGTAAGCGAATCCATTCGATACCGTCAACTTTAACCAATTCCTTTAGTAACTTAGCAAGTTTTCTTTTTTTGTATAAATCCAAACCGTAATACGTCAGGTCTTGAGCTATCAAAATCAGTTCTTTAACTCCTTCTTTTGCCAAATGTTTAGCTTGTTTAACTAAATCTTCTATTGGAGTCGATTTATGTTTTCCTCTCATTAAGGGAATGGCACAAAAAGAACACGGCCTATCACATCCCTCAGCAATTTTCATATAAGCATAATGCTTCGGACTAGTCAAAATACGTTCTCCTACTAATTCGTGTTGGTAATCTGCTTCCAAAACTTTTAACAATTGAGGTAAATCCGTGGTTCCAAAATACTGGTCTACTTGTGGGATTTCTTTTTCCAAATCAGGCTTGTAGCGTTCACTCAAACAGCCCGTTACATAGACTTTGTCAATCTCTCCTGCTTGTTTTTTCTCAATCTGTTCCAAGATAGTATTTACAGATTCTTCTTTAGCATTATCGATAAAACCACAAGTATTGACTACAACAATATTTCCTTCTTTTTCGTGAACTACTTCTTTTCCACTCGCACGTAATTGACCCATTAATACTTCAGAATCGTAAATGTTTTTTGAACATCCCAATGTAATTACATTAATGGTATTTTTCTTTAAAGATTTTGTTCTCATAGCTTATTGAAAAAGTAATGGTAATTGGCGTGATTGACTAATGCGTTCAAAGGCAGCTCCTAATTCGAGTAACAGTTGTTCATTTTTGGAAGGTGCAATAAACGTTAAGTTTTTTGGCTGTCCAGAACCTGTATATCCCATAGGCACACCCAACGCAGGAAAATGAGCAGCTGCTGCATTACGTGCAGAATAATTATCAATTGAAATAAAGGCGTCCAATTTGTACTCATCAATTGTATTTTGAAAGTAGGATCTAGCCGTTTCCATAATCATTTTTTTTATAGCATCGAATTCAGCTTGAGTTCTATGTTCCCTGGATATTCTTTCAAAAATACCTTGTCCGTAAGGAGCGTGCAAAAGAGTATCTTTTCTATTAAAAGCAATCATATCTGTAACTGAATCAAATACTAATTTGGGGTTGGCAAACGTATTAAGATACTTAGGTAGATCAGAACGCATATCGATATCCAAAAGTGTTCTAAATTGATCCAAATTAATTTCTGGAGGGTTATAAGTTATGATTTCTGCCCCCTCAGCTTTCATTTTTGTCACAGCAATTTTCAATAAACTATCCCTTTCAAAATTTTTGTTTAAGCCTAAACGAATACCTTTTAAACTTACAGAATCTAAGTGATCAAAACGAATAGGGACAGACTCAAAACTATAGGGATCATCCAAATCCTTACCTACTAAAGCACTCATCAAAATCGCATTATCAATCACCGTTTTTGTCATTGGACCTGCAGTGTCCATACTACTTGAAATAGGAACAATTCCGCTTCTACTAACTGCGCCAATGGTAGGTTTTAGTCCAACTACACTGTTCTTCCCAGAAGGTGACAAAATTGAACCTGAAGTTTCAGACCCTATTGCTGCCACAGCATAATTAGCGGCAACTGCTACCCCACTTCCTGAACTTGAACCTCCTGTCTCGAATATTTTTCTCCCGTAGGGGTTTAAGGTTTGTCCACCCACGGCACTATATCCAACAGGGCATCCCTGGCAAAAGTAATACGCCCATTCACTCATATTCACTTTCCCTAAAATAAGCGCTCCTTTACTTTTCAGTTGTTTGACTATAAAAGCATTTTCTTCAGGAAAATTTTGTCTCATAGCTGCCGCTCCAGCTGTTGTAGACATTTGCACTGCATCAATATTGTCTTTCAACAAAATTGGCATCCC
This sequence comes from Flavobacteriaceae bacterium, assembly GCA_029249225.1. GTDB lineage: Bacteria > Bacteroidota > Bacteroidia > Flavobacteriales > Flavobacteriaceae > MS024-2A. The sequence continues at coordinate 2,652 of JAQWHT010000098.1, read as the reverse complement.
ATTTAAAGGATGTGTAATCCCATTTTTCACTTGCTGATCAAGCTTGCGTGCCTCCTTAAGTACATTGGGATTCAATGTGATAATCGCATTTAGATAAGCTTCTTGATCTAGCTCATATTTATAAATGCGATAGATATAGAACAACGTCAGTTGTTCATACGTCAAACGACCCGAATTAATGTGCTTTTGAATTGATGGAATATCTTGTTCTACAATGTATGGCTTTAACCTATCGTGATCTGATTGATCAAAAGACAAAAGAGGTTCTCTAAATGGAATGAATAAGCTATTTCGATCAGAGTGTTGGCTCTGAATCCGTTTATAACGCATTCGTTTGATAGGATGGTTTGCGTTTGCAATCAGTTCTTCTGTTTCGTTGTAGGACTCCCACTGGTTTAACTCAGGGGTCAAAAAATCACATCCAAGAAAAAAAAGACACAAAAAGACTAGACAAAAAAGCAAGCGCATAAATTAAAATTTTAAAACTTGCTTCAAGAAATTTATGGTTTCATCAGCAACATTCCCATAAGCTTTTGTCGACAGAGAAGATGTCAACACATGATCCTCAATATCAGCAAATGCTTTTTGATATTTTAATGAGTCAGGTGTTCCCAATTGATCAAACATTTTTCGCATTGCAGCTACTGATACAACTTTATCTTGAAGACTATCATTTTTGTAGTAATAACCTAAAAAAACTGGAACAGTTACCTTCTTGAAGGTTGACTTTTTCATCTTAATGTCTAAAAACTTTTGCATCTGTGTAGTAGCCTCTAACCGAGCCTTAGTTGTCCAATATTTTTTCTTTTCCTCGTTATCTGTTTGCATATAATGATAATTCCCTCCTTTTACTAAACGGGCAATTTGTAGACCCCAGGGCTTGGATAATAAGCTCGCTTTTGGATCAAAAACTTTAATGTTTGGGCCAAACAACGCAAGGGCTTCAATTTTAACATCTTTTGCCAATGAAAGTGCAAGAGCTCCGCCATGGGAGGTCCCTAAAACAATAACCTTATCTCCAAGACGCTTAGCAACTTCAAGAGCTGATTTACCTGACATCCAAAAATCTTCGTTATTATAATTTAACATAGGCTCTTCTTCATCTAATCCGTGACCAAAAAGTCTTGGAACATATAGATTTGCACCCAGAGCTTCAGCAATCATTTTATGTACAGGATCGCCCTCTTTCCCTGAAGCTGTAAAACCGTGAAGGTAAACCACACTGTAGGGTGTTTTTTCAGGAATAGAGTCTTTAAAATAAATTTTAGATTCATTGTCGTAGCGAATATTCCCAAGAGTTTGCTCCTGCGTTTGAATCCAATTTTGCAAGGAATCTAAATCAGCTGGTACATAAGGGATCTCATCAGAAAAAACTGGGTTATCCACACGAGGACCAACTAGATATAGGGCTCCTAGAATTAGAAAGAAAACTGAAATACTCTTAAGGAATTTCATAGACTAAAATTAATTAAACAATGTTTGAATGAAATTTTTTTGGTCAAAAAGTTGAAGATCTTCAATCCCCTCACCCACTCCTATATATTTTACAGGGATTTGAAATTGATCTGAAATCCCCAATAAGACTCCGCCTTTTGCTGTGCCGTCAAGTTTGGTTATGGCTAAGCTTGTAACCTCGGTAGCAGCAGTGAATTGTTTGGCTTGTTCAAAAGCATTCTGACCTGTTGAGCCATCCAAAACCAACAACACTTCATGAGGTGCTTCTGGAACAATCTTATCCATTACTCGTTTTACCTTTGATAATTCATTCATCAAATTGATTTTGTTATGAAGTCTTCCAGCTGTATCAATAAAAACAATATCGACTTCTTGAGCCTTTGCTGATTCTAGCGTATCGAAGGCAACTGAAGCTGGATCACTTCCCATTTCTTGCCGAACCAATGGAACATCAACACGATCTGCCCAAATCTGAAGTTGATCAATAGCACCTGCTCGAAAGGTATCGGCTGCGCCTAACATTACTTTTTTTCCACTTGATTTGTACAAGGAAGCCAATTTCCCAACTGTTGTAGTTTTACCTACTCCATTGACCCCAACAACCATGACTACATGAGGTTTATGCACAAAGCTATGCTCTTGGTTCACTCCTTCCTCCGAATCAGGAGAAACTAAAAGTTCCATGATCTCTTCTTGCATCATTCTGACTAGATCTTCATTGCCTAAGTACTTATCTTTAGCAGTTCGAGCTTCCAGTGCATTGATGATTTTTATCGTAGTTGCTACTCCAACATCAGACTGAATAAGAATGTTTTCTAATTCATCTAATAGATCCTCATCAATTTTTGTTTTTCCAACTAACGCAGTACCGAGTTTAGAAAAAAATGACTTCTTAGTATTGGCGAGTCCTTCTTCGAGTTTCTTCTGATCTTGTTTTGAAAAAAAAGCTTTGAGCTTGCCCATGAATTATACGTATAAAAAAAGCTACCTAAAAGTAGCTTTTATATTTGAAATGGAGGAATAATTATTGCTTATCCAACCAGTTGTTGGCCAAATCTGGTGAAATAATAGTCTCTACGAAACTGTAGGATTCACTTCCGTTTTTCTTAACCATTTTAATGGCCTTTGTTAAACGTTTTGAGCCGGTCTGTAATGTTGCTACTGATTTCTTTGCCATGACTTACTTGATTTCTTTAT
>JAQWHT010000089.1 GCA_029249225.1 Flavobacteriaceae bacterium | reverse complement strand
CAGACCAAGACTTAGTGGTGGAAGACTCACTTTACAAAACCCAAATGAGTACTGTTTAGATGATTGATATCAGTCACATTATGAGTCTCTACGGTGAAGATCGAATTACCCCAGCAAAAAAAGTTGCAATGGCTTTAGCAGAACTAATTACCACTCGCTATCCAAAAGATACTTTAGATATTTTAGTTTTTGGGAACGACGCTTCACAAATCCTTCTTAAAGACCTACCTTATTTGGAAGTTGGTCCTTATCATACAAATACTGTGGCTGGTTTAGAATTGGCAATGGATTTACTCAGAAGAAAAAAAAATACCAACAAACAAATTTTTATGATCACAGATGGAAAACCCAGCTGTTTAAAACTTCCTGATGGAACTTACTACAAAAATAGTGTAGGTCTGGATGAGATGATCGTTGAAAAATGTTATAATATGGCCCGTCAAGCCAAAAAATTACATATCCCAATAACGACTTTTATGATTGCTCAAGATCCTTATCTACAAAAGTTTATCAGGACCTTTACAGAAGCTAATCGAGGAAAAGCCTTTTTTACTGGATTAAAAGGATTGGGAGAGATGATTTTTGAAGACTATGAAAAGAACAGAAAAAAACGCTTAGAATAAAATTACATGAAAAGAGAAGAAATCACCACTTTAGGTGAATTAAAGAAATCTGGATACCAAGCAAAAACCATCCAACAAGAGCTTGCTCAAAATTTAAAACAACGTCTTAAAAATGGACAAAGTAGTTTTGAGGGTTTAATTGGCTATGAAAATACCGTGATTCCTGATGTTGAACGTGCAATTTTATCAGGTCACAACATGAATTTACTTGGCCTACGTGGACAAGCAAAAACCAGACTTGCAAGACAACTTACTACCTTACTCGATGAATGGACTCCCATTGTAACAGGATCTGAAATAAATGATGACCCTATGGAACCTATTAGCAGAGAAGCCAAAGAAATAATTGCTAAAAAAGGAGATGACACAGCTATTAGCTGGCTTCATCAGAGTGATCGATTTTATGAAAAACTTGCTACACCGGATGTTACTGTTGCTGATTTGATCGGTGATATAGATCCCATTAAGGCATCCAATTTAAAACTCTCCTATGCAGATGAACGTGTGATCCATTTTGGGATGATTCCCAGAGCCCATCGATGTATTTTTGTTTTGAATGAATTGCCGGATCTACAGGCACGTATTCAAGTTGCACTTTTTTCCATATTACAAGAAAAAGAAATTCAAATAAGAGGTTTTAAATTAAGGTTTCCTGTTCAACCTCTTTTAATTTTTACAGCTAATCCAGAAGATTACACCAACAGAGGAAGCATTGTTACACCTTTGAAAGACCGAATTGGGTCTCAGATTTTAACACATTATCCTCATAATCGAGAAATTGCGAAGCAAATCACTAAACAAGAGGCTCACACAGCTGAAGAGCAAACACCAAATGTGTATGTTCCTGAATTGGCTAGAGACGTTTTGGAACAAATTAGTTTTGAAGCTCGAAAAAGTGACTATGTAGATGCCAAAAGTGGAGTAAGTGCTCGCATGAGTATCACTGCATTTGAAAATTTACTTTCCACTGCTGAACGGAGAATGCTGATGAATGGCGACGAACAAACCAGCCTGAGAATGGCTGATTTTTTAGGAGTTATTTCAGCAATTAATGGCAAAATTGAATTGGTTTATGAAGGAGAACAAGAAGGTGCTGAGCAAATTTCCTACTATTTGATTACTCAAGCGGTCAAAACATTGTTCCCAACCTATTTCCCTGAAGTGAAAAAACTTGAGAAAGCAGATGAAATTGGACCCTATGACAACTTATTAGGTTGGTTCTTTAAGGACAATGAACTGTTCCTTGAAGATACCCTAAGCGACAAAGATTATCATGATCTTTTGGATAAATTACCTGGAGTAGAATCTATTTTGAATACTCATCAGTCCGAAAGCAGACCTGAGGACCGATATTTCCTAATTGAATTTTTGCTTTGGGGGCTAGAAGCTCATAAAAAACTAAATAAATACAGAACTTTAGAAGGGTTTCAATTCAAAGATACCCTAGGGAGCTATATTAGCAGACTATAAACGCTTTGCTTTTATTTTTTAAACCCCTCCAATGGAGGGGTTTTCTTTTAAACGGGAAAATATTAATCTAGTTTAAAACGTTTTATTGTATCAAATTCTGAGAGGTCAATTGCTTCAATTTGAGTCCTAACTGCATCCCAATTCACTTCATAGTAGGCATTGGTCTGATCCAGAGCAGTTTGAAGATCTTGGCGTGTATGTTCTAGTAATTGTTTTTCTGTAGAAGTAATTCCTGAGGGTCTAGAACGAACATAGCGACTGGCACTATATATTCTTTTAAGCACACTGTTTTCTGGATTTCTAACAATACCTTGCCTCTTGTCCTCTTTCCCAATATATAAAATAAGAATATCCTCTATTTTTTTAGAATGCTCCTCAATCAATTTAAGTAACTCTTTATTTTCCTCCTTATCTTTTTGCTCAATTCTCTTTTTATATACAGCCAAAGTTTTTTTACTGGCTTTGAGTTGATCAACTGCTTGGGTTGTTTTGGAAGTATAGTGCTCTAGTTTTTTTGTAAAATTGTACCGATCCTCAATTGCTTTTTGAGAAATCTCTACCCTAGGGTCTGTCTTTACTGTAACTTCTGTTTGAGAAGCTTCACTCTTACTTTCCAGTACCACCCTATATGTTCCGGGTTTTACGGTTACACCTCTTGGCTCGTAAGATCTTTTTGAATCTGATCTACTGGGGCGATATCCCCCTTTTTCATTCATTGACCAATACCAACGATGGAATCCAGTTTTTTTAGGAGCTTTCGTTTTTAAAGTTCTTATCTGCCGCTCTCCATCGTAAATTTTCAGAGTCAATGAATCCTTATTTTTTTCATCCCTAGCCTTATAAAAATAAGTGAACATACTACCGTATTTTCTGTTTTCAGCGTTGAATAATGCATCCCCCCCAAAACGAGATCCTGTTGGTTGCTGATAAGAAGCTAAGTAGGTGATTGGTGGTTGAAAAATATGCAATTCTTTGGAGACTAATTCAGGGTTTTTTGCAATAGCTCTTAAGGGTCTGATATCGTCCATAACCCAAGCGGCTCTACCAAAAGTGCCAATAACCAAGTCATGCTCTCTTGGGTGAATTACTAAATCTTTGGTTGACACTGTAGGGAAAACCTTAGAATCAAATTTGATCCAATTCTCTGCTGCATCAATTGAATAATACAACCCGTCGTCTGTCCCTAAAAACAATAAGCGGTCGGTTTCGATATCTTCAATTATACTTAGGGTATAACCAAAAACATCATTTTCATCTACGATACGCTTCCAGGATTTGCCATAATTAGTTGTCTTAAATACGTAAGGAGTATAGTTATACCTGCGGTAATCATTTGCTACTAGCAAGGCTGTTCCTGCATCTTTATTAGAGGCTTTGATTTGAGCAATCCAACTTCCCTGTGGAAGTTGCTTTAAATTTTTTGTGAGTTCAATCCAACTTTTTCCACCGTCTTGGGTAATATGAACTCTTCCATCATCTGATCCAGTCCATAGCAAATCCTTTTTTAAAGGCGAAGGCTCTATAACTAGTAATGTACAGTGATTTTCTGCTCCAGTGGCATCCAAAGTAAGACCTCCACTTTCACTCTGTTTTTGTTTTTCAGGATCATTGGTTGTTAAATCTGGTGAAATGACCTTCCAAGTCAGTCCTTTATCCTCGCTCTTATGAACAAACTGACTTCCAAAATAAACGGTACTATTATCAAAAGGATCTTGTCCTATTGCAGCATTCCAATTGAATCGCAACATAACATTCGGATTGGGATGAGTGGGTCGAACAGCGTAATTATTTCCTGTTTTCCAATCATAACGGGAAACGTTTCCTTGCTGACTCATAGCATATCCAAAACGTGAGTCATCTTTGTCAGGAACCACATCAAATCCATCGCCAAAGGCAATCTCTTGCCAATAGGAATTCCGAATTCCTTGAGTCTTCCATACATAAGCAGGACCTCTCCACGACCCATTATCTTGCATCCCACCGTAAACATTGTATGGATATTCATTATCTACGCTGATATGATAGAATTGTCCTACCGGAATATTCCCTACAAAACGCCAGGTAGCACCTCTATCACGAGTAATATTTAGTCCCCCATCGTTTCCATCGATCATAAACGAACCGTCTTCAGGGTGAATCCACCATGCATGGTGATCAGGATGAACACCATTATTTGCATTGTAAGCTGGCATTAATTCTGTGAAGCTTTTTCCTCCGTCCTCAGAAACATTCACATACGTAAATACGGTGTAGACCCTGTTTTCATTTTGGGGATCAACAAAAAGGTCTGAGTAATAAAACGGTCGGTTTCCAATCCCTGGTTTATCGTTTACTTTAACCCATTGATCTCCTCCGTCTATTGATTTGTAAAGTGCATTCTTTTTAGACTCAATCAATGCGTAAATGATATTCGGTTTATTGAACGCCATCGCTAAACCTATTCTACCCAAATCCCCTTCAGGTAATCCATTTTTTTCTGTCTTTTTTATCCATGTTTTTCCTCCATCAATAGTCGTGTAGAGTCCACTTCCTTGTCCTCCTGACTTAAAAAACCAAGGATCTCTTTTGTGTTGCCAGAGGGCAGCAATCAATTTATTTGGATTACTAGGGTCCATAATCAAGTCTGCAGCCCCTGTTTTAGGATTTACGTATAAAACTTTTTCCCAGCTTTGTCCTCCGTCGCTAGTTTTAAAAATTCCCCGTTCAGGATGCTCTCCCCAGGGTGAGCCTATAGCTGCAACATATACTATATTCGGATTGGTAGGATCAATAACTACTCGGTGAATATGTCTCGTTTGTTCAAGTCCCATAGATACCCATGTCTTACCAGCATCTAAAGATCTGTAAACCCCATAACCTCCATTCAAACTATTTCTAGGGTTTCCTTCTCCCGTCCCAACCCAAATAACATCAGGATTGGATTGTTGTATAGCCACTGCTCCAATAGATGCTGTTCGTTGGTCTTCAAATAAAGGCATCCAACTCACCCCGCCACTATTTGATTTCCACACCCCTCCTGAGGCAGTTCCCACATAAATCACATCTCTGTTTTTATTTACCACATCAATAGCAGTAACTCTTCCGCTCATTCCCCCAGGCCCAATATTTCGAGGTGCAATTCCCTTCATCCATTCTGGATCCAGTTGTTGACCAACGATGAATTGGAATAAAAATATCGAGAGTAGTAAGTATAATTTTTTCATCAATAAATTTTTACAAAAAATACAAAAAAGGAGCAAGGCTTTCCATGTATTATGAAAATAATTGAATACGTACATGTGAGAGAAGCAGATATATCAATAAAAAAACCCTCTGTAATCAGAGGGTTTAGAAAACTCAGTTGGCCTACTAGGGCTCGAACCTAGACTCTTCTGAACCAAAATCAGACGTGTTGCCAGTTACACCATAGGCCAAAAGTGGGTGCAAATTTAAACGAAAGTTTTTTTTAGCACAACTTTTAAACAAAAATTACATCACTAAATTTATGGTCCCTTTATTCATAACCACAAATACTATGAAAAACACTATTCAAATTTTTGTCACTGGAGGAACTTTTGACAAAAGTTACAATTACATTGAAGGAAATTTATTTTTTAAAGAAACTCATCTCCCAGAAATGTTAAAGCGAAGTCGGTGTCAGCTAGATATTAAAATTGATACTTTAATGATGACCGACAGCTTAGAAATGTCAGAGAAGGATACACAGAAGATCATTGAAGCTTGTCGAAATACCCCATCAAAAAATATACTTATTACTCATGGGACCGATAAGATGGTTGAAACTGCAGCCGCTATTGCCAATTCAAAATTAAATGATAAAACTATTATTCTGACTGGTGCAATGATTCCTTACGCATTTGGAAGTTCATCAGACGGTTTTTTTAACTTAGGCTGTGCTTTAGCTTTTGTCCAAATGCTTTCGCCACAAGTATATATTAGTATGCAGGGGCAATATTTTTTATGGAATAAAGTCAAAAAAAACAAGACAGTTGGTCGCTTCGAAACAATTTAAACTAAAAAGCTGTTAAACTGTTTTTCAAGATTTTCTCTTCCTTGATTTATCCTTACATTCGTTGTTCAAAACTTAAGAATAATGAATGACAAAAGCTTTCGTTTTTGGAATCAAAGCATTGGTTGGTTAGTATTTGTAATTGCGCTTTTCACTTTTGGAAGTACAGTAGAACCTACAGCAAGCTTTTGGGATGCGGGTGAATACATCTCTACCTCTGCAAAACTTCAAGTAGGTCATCCTCCTGGTGCCCCATTGTTCCAAATGATTGGAGCCTTTTTTGCCCTATTTGCACCTAGCGCTCAAAAAGTGGCATTGATGGTCAATTTTATGTCAGTTTTTTCCTCAGCTTTCACTATTCTATTTTTGTTTTGGACGTTGACCCTACTTTTAAAAAAACTTCCAAACTTTAAAACTTTAGAAAATTCAACAGATAAAATTGGTTTCTTCGGAAGTGCTGTTGTTGGGGCTTTAGCATTTTGTTTTTCCGATAGTTTTTGGTTTAACGCTGTAGAAACTGAAGTCTACGCAATGGCCACATTGATCTTATCTTCACTCTTTTGGATGGGACTTCGTTGGGAAGAAGAAATGAATACCCCTAGGGGCGATCGTTGGTTATTAATGATAGCATTTGTTATCGGTCTTTCATTTGGTGTTCATTTTATGGGTCTCTTAACGATTCCGGCGCTTGGAATGATTTACTATTTTAAAAATTATCAAAAGACAACAGTTAAGGGATTTATTTATGCCAATTTAATCTCAGTTGCTATCTTGTTATTTATATTCAAATTACTTCTACCACTAACTCTTTCTTTCTTTGGAAATGCCGAAGTATTTTTTGTCAATACCATTGGACTTCCCTTCAATAGTGGGACAGTAATTGCTGCATTAGTTTTTACTGCTTTTTTCTATTTCAGTTTAAACTATACCCGAAAGAAAAAATGGGTGAATCTCAATACTAGTGTACTTGTCGTTCTTTTTGTGTTGGTTGGATTTTCATCATGGCTCATGATTCCAATCAGAGCCAATGCAAATACAGTAATTAATGAAAATTCTCCTTCTGATGCGCGCTTGCTTTTAGCGTATTACAATATGGAGCAATATCCAGAAACTAAACTGTTTTATGGACCCATGTTTTCCGATGTTTATGCTGGTCAAGACCCGGTAGAGCCGTTTATTGATGATAAACCTAAATACGAAAGAGATTATAAAACAGGTAAATATAAAATAGTGAACTACTGGAAAGATGCTCGTTTTAATTCAAACGGTGCTCACAACGGTATTTTACCACGTCTTTGGAGTAGTGAGCATGCTGGAAATTATATGAACTTCACTAAACCTTTAGAATTTTCTGTAAAGTCAAATTATCGTTCAAATCCTCAACTCCAACAGCGAATTCAAGACTTTAAAGAGGATATTGAGGATGGCGCAGTATCTGGAGAGGACTATCACAACTTTTTAAAAACCTTTAGTCCGTATTTGAAAATCGAAAAACCTAGCTTTTTATCTAACCTGAAATTCTTTTTTGAATACCAAATCGGCTATATGTACTGGAGGTATTTGATGTGGAATTTTACTAGTAGGCAAAATGATGTTCAAGGAGAATACAATATACTTAATGGGAATTGGATAAGCGGTATTCCGCTAGTTGATGAATTGCGTTTAGGCAACCAATCCGAGCTTCATGATGATGCCTTAAATAATAAAGCCAGAAATACTTATTTCTTTTTACCATTTATCTTAGGATTGATAGGTCTGTATTTTCTTTATCAACGTGATCCAAAACGCTTTTGGGTACTCCTACTCTTCTTTCTTTTCACAGGTTTAGCATTAAAAGTTTACCTTAATGAACGCCCTTTTGAATCAAGAGAACGAGACTATGCACTTGTTGGATCATTTTATGTTTTTGCTCTGTGGATTGGGTTAGGTAGCTGGGCTATAATTCAAAGGTTACAGAAATTAATTTCTAAAAAAATTGCTGGACCCCTATCCGTTGGAATCTGTTTTATTTGCGTTCCACTATTGATGGCTTCACAAAATTGGGACGATCACGACCGATCTGATCGATATACTGCCCAATCAATGGCAAAATCCTATTTACAATCTATTCAAAAAGACAAGGGTGCTATAATATTTACCATTGGTGATAACGATACTTTTGCCCTTTGGTACGCTCAAGAAATTGAGGGATTTAGAACAGATGTTAAAACGATCAACTCCAGTTTACTTGGTACCGATTGGTATATTGATCAAATGAAGAGGAAAACCTATGAGAGCGATCCCATACCCTCTCAAATGACACACGATCTATATGCTTATGGGGTTCGTGATGTCATTCGATACCAACCTGTTTTAGATTCTGTTCGATGGGATATCAAAGACCTTATGAATTGGATTGCCAGTGACCATCCACGGACTAAGATCAAAGATTTACTTCAAAAAACAGGACAAGACCCTAACCAACTACCTGAGAGCCAACAGGAAGGTTTATTCTATCCAACTAGAAAAATTCGTGTCCCTGTAAATAAAGAAAATGTTTTAAAAAGTGGTATTGTAAAACCTGAGGATGCAGACAAAATTGTTCCTTATATAGATATTGACCTCCCAGAAAGTGCATTGTTAAAAAATCAAATGATGATGCTTGATATATTAGCAAATAATGACTGGGAACGACCCATCTACTTTACTGGAGGAAGCTATTCTGATTCGGAGTATTTGTGGATGAAAAAATACCTTCAGCTTGAAGGACTTGTTTATAAATTAGTTCCAATTGAAACAAATTTAGGTGATGATAATCCTTATTTAATGGGTCGTATTGACAGTGACCTAATGTATGATATTGTAATGCAATGGGAATGGGGTAATTCTGAAAGACTGGATATTTATCATGATCCAGAAACACGAAAAAACAGTATCTCGTTTAGAAGTAATATGGCACGCTTAGCAGAAAAACTCATCAATGAAGATAAGTTTGAAAAAGCGAAAAATATTCTTGATTTGGGTATCGAAAAAATGCCTTTGGACTATTTTGGGTATTACAGTTTAATTGTTCCTTTTGTTGACGGTTATTATCGTATTGATGAAATTAAAACAGCCCAAGAACTCTCTCAAAGTATTGCTGAAAAATATATTGATCGCCTGAGTTATTTCAAAAGTCTAGACGCCAACTTACAATACACTATGGGTGAAGAAATCATCACAGAAATCGAACGCTACAGAACCTTAATTGAAGCTGATCTTAAGCATGGAGAAAATATCGAATTGACTCCAATACTTAATCAATTTATGGAGTCTATCAAACCCTTTAAATACCTTTATGGTGATTATGAATTTTACACTGGACTGATTGATGTCGCAGAAGGCTATTTTCTAGATGGTCAAATTGAACTGGCACAAAATCTAAGCCGTAAAATAAGTGATGAGCACGATAAACGACTAAGTTTATATAACCAAGTTTCAAAGGAAAGTCAACGACAACTTATTTCAAGAATCCAGAGAGAACTCAGTAACTTTAACTACTTAGTTCAAATTATCAAAGCTTACGACAGCACTAAATTTGGGGATGAGATAGAAGGCATGTATAATAAAAATTTAATTTTATTTTCAACTACATTCTCAGAAGAAGAGTAAATCTAGTTATGAAATAACATGATCCTTAAGCAAGCTTATTAAGGTGTTTGCATCTTGTATTCCACTTTGTCTCCAAACCATTTCACTAAACTTGTAAATCATAAAGGTAGGAAGTACTCTAACACGAAGGGCTTCGGAGAGCTTTTGATTTTTATCAACGTCTATTTTGATCACTTTACCCTTGTCTCCCAGTGCTGCAGCAACATCTTTAAGAGTTCTATCCATATCCACCTGACCATTCTCTTCTTGCTGATAAAAAGCTAAGAGGATTGGGGTTTGTTCGTCTAATAATTCACCAAATTTGGACATAAAAACTTGAAATTATACAACAAATGTAAAAGAAAATGATTAAACGGTAGTTTTTGATTTTTTTAAAGTAAAGACACTAATTTCTGGCCATATACCAACTCTACCTGGATATGCTAAATATCCAAAGCCTCGATTTACGTTTAATCGTTGTTTTGCTTGCTCATAAACACCTGCCCATTGTTTGTAACGCCATTTGACAGGACTCCATTTAAACCATCCTGGAATTTCAATTCCAAATTGCATCCCATGGGTATGTCCACTGAGCGTGAGATGAACCTTAAATGGGTGTGGCAAAACCTTAGCTTCCCAATGAGAAGGATCATGTGACATCAAGATTTTAAAATCATCCGATGTGACGTTCTTTAGGGCTTTTTCTAAATCACCAGCCTGTTTAAAACCACTCCCCCAGTTTTCTACACCTACAATTGCCAAACGTTGTCCCTCTTTTTCAATAAAACGTGATTCATTCAAAAGAAGTTCCCAACCCATATCCTTTTGTGCCTGATATAAATCTTCAATGTTTTTTATTTTTTCTTCTGGGGTATCCCATCTCATGTAATCTCCGTAATCATGGTTTCCTAAAACAGAATAAACCCCTTGGGGAGCAGCGATTTTACTAAAATAAGGAATCCAAGGAAGAACTTCTTTTGTTGTGTTATTAACCAAATCACCAGTAAAAAGGACTACATCACTTTGTTGTTTATTGATCAAATCAATCCCATAATTCACCTTCTCTACATTGTCAAAACTTCCACTGTGGATATCTGAGATTTGTGTAATTGTAAACCCGTCAAAAGCATCTGGCAGATCATCATATTCAAGTTCATACTTCAACACCTTAAAATTATATTTACCTCGATACATTCCGTAAAGTAAAGAAGTTAAAGGGATAGCAGCTAAGCCCAAAGCAATCTTAGAAATAAACGAACGCCTTGAAGGCATGAACTTTATTTCCCCAGGAATTTTAGTCAAATAATTATATAAAGCTTGGGGGACTCTAAAAACATCTTCGGTGAGGAGTACGAGACCAATGACAGTTTGAAAAATAAAAAGAGATATAAAAAACCCGATGGCATACATTAATCGAGGTTCAGTGGTTGGAGAACGTTCAAGATATATGGTGTGGATTAAAAGATTTCCTATTACTAGGATCACTATTGAAATGTATGAAAACCAAATCCATTTATTTGGTGTTACAGTCTTTAAACCCTGAAAACTATACCACTGAAAAACCAGTAGTATTGCAATGCTGACGACCCATCTCATATGCTTTTTTGTGCAAAGGTAATTAGAACGCCAGTAACAAACTAATCTAGTTAGCTTCCAATATCCTGTGCCATGCGAAGGGCTTTGCCATCTGATAAGCTAGCTACAAAACAACTAACATTTAATAATGTTTCATAAAGACTATTCCCTTCTATAGGGGTACCTTCAGGTACTAAAGAAAGAATTAATTTATCAAAAGTACGCGCGTTACCTTGCCATTTCAGGACGGCTGCACGGCTATAATGCTCTAACAAAACGGTTATCGCCCGATGACCGATTACTTCTTTTTGAATCACCTCTTTGGATTGGTAAATATTGTGAACACTCAAACTTATAATATCTTCAATTTGAGCCTTATACTGGCTTTTATCTAACAAAGCAGATTGGAATGTTCCTTGGAGAATGGCTGCTTCATTTTCTAAAAAGATATGAACTGTATCTTGAATTAGACTGTTGATAGCCAAAGCTCTTAGATAACTTAATCGTTGGGGCTTATGCATGAGCTTAGCATATTTTTTAGAATCAATACGGTCCCGTACCAAATTGATTAAATATTCCAATGCAAAATCTTCAGAAATCCATCCTAAATTAATACCGTCCTCAAAATCAATTATTGTATAGCAAATGTCATCTGCTGCTTCAACCAAATACGCTAGGGGATGACGCATGTATTGTCCTTCTTCGTTACTTAAGGTCAATTCTTCAGTAAGTTCATTGAAAAAAGGGGCTTGCGCTTGAAAGTAGCCGTATTTCTTATCTGCAACATGAGGAGTTGGCTTGATTGGTAAGCTTCCTTTTGGGTACTTAACAAAGGTTCCCAAGGTTGCATAACTCAGTCTAAGTCCTCCTTCAGTACCGGGCTTTGAGTCAGTTAAAATTTTTAATCCGTTGGCATTTCCTTCAAAATCACATAAGTCTTGAAATTCTAGAGCGGTCATTTCAGAACGATATTGTGCGCCTTCCCCTGAGGAAAAAAAATGACCTATGGCTTTTTCACCACTATGCCCAAAAGGTGGATTTCCAATATCATGGGCTAGACAAGCTGCAGCAGTGATCGCTCCAAAATCATTGGGTTGATATCCTAATGTACTTTGTAGATGTGGATTGTTATCAAGTATTGATTTTCCTGCCAAACGTCCGATACTTCTACCGACAACGGACACCTCTAAACTATGAGTTAACCGAGTATGAACGAAGTCTGTTTTTGAAAAAGGAATGACTTGAGTTTTATCTTGTAAGCTTCGAAAAGCATTCGAAAACACTATGCGGTCGTAATCAACCTCAAATCCTAATCTAAGGTTGTCTTGTTCAGCCCGAAGCCTCTTATTTGTATCGCCGAAGCGCTTCAAAGACAATAATGATTCCCAATTCATTTTACAAAGCTAACATTCTTAAACTGCATGCTTACAAAACTTTAAAATAATTTAAAAGGTATTTATTTCTCTGATTTTTTAAAAAAACAAATCTATTGAATGGCATACAAGAAAATCGCTTTGCTGGCTTTACCGATGAAAGTCAATGTTAATAATTGAGCAGGGCAGGGCATCAACTTTCACTGGGTGTGTGCGATTTGCTTTTAACTCATCCCTTTATTGTATTTTAATATAAAAGGAGTTCTATTAGAACTCCTTATTACCTAATTTAAATAGTAACTTACTTTTTATAACTACTATGATACTCCTCCATCAAAGACATAATACTATTCAACAAGTCTTTTGTTTCAAGTAAAATATTAAAATAAAGTGTTGTATTCTTTGGACTGGACTCTTCTGTTCGTGTCCGATCAATTTGAGCGTCAATCTTTTCGGAAATAAAATTAATCAAATCCTGCTTTTGAGCGATGATAAACGATATTCTCTCGAATTTTCTACTCATGAAGACGTCAACAATTTCTTTAAACAAAAGTGCTAAACGATCTTCAATCTCTTGCAAGTCTTTGAATTGATTAAATTTTAATTTTTGATGCTGATTATTGACATGCTTATAACTTTTCTTTGAAATAAAATCCAGTGACTGTGCAATATCCGTTAAATAGGCTAAAATGGTAATATAAAAATTACTCCCTCTTACACTCGTTTCATCCAAGTTTTTGATAAAGAAAAAGATGTTATCCCTTAAATCTTCAATCTCACTGTCTAATTTAGCAACTCCTTTTTTACTCTTTTTAAGTAAGTCAGAATCATGTTTAGAAAGACCTTCTAAAAAGTTTGCGTAAATTTTATCTGTTCTTGAAATTACATTAACAATATTATCTGTACTCTCTAATATGATTCCTTGAACGGTACTACTCTCCGATTTCTTTAATTGCTTAGGATCTACTTTATTTGATTTGTTTTTATGAGAAATGAAATTTCTTGCCAATAAAATCATCGTCAAAAGCAATAAAACTGGGATCATCGTTACTTTATTCCACTGAATTAAAAAGACCACTATTCCAGAAGCTGCTAAA
>JAQWHT010000070.1 GCA_029249225.1 Flavobacteriaceae bacterium | reverse complement strand
CCATTTTTACCTGGATACTGGAAAATTGAACCAAAAAAAGAGTCGTTGAACTCTTTGGTGTCTGGATTTCCTACAACTAATTCAATACCTAGTGGGGTTGCTCTAGTGTAGAGTAACGAAAGTGTTTGTGGTAGAATATTTTCGTCTACAAAAAATTGACAAGCCGCTTTCTTCTTTTGTGTTCTTGTTCGTGCACCGAAGAGCATGGTCATGGCCTCTGCTGCAGCTGTACTCTCATCAAGTAGCGAGGCATTGGCAAGCTCCATGCCTGTCAAATCACAAACTACAGTTTGAAAGTTAAAAAGGGCTTCCAAACGTCCTTGAGCTATTTCAGCCTGGTAAGGGGTATAAGCCGTATACCAACCTGGGTTTTCAAGTATATTTCTTTGAATGACCGCAGGAGTAATTGCAGGATGATAGCCCAAACCAATAAAATTGGTAAAGTTTTCATTCTTTCTGCCTAAATCTTGAATGTGCTTAGCAAATTCAAATTCGCTAATACCCTCCTCTAAGTCT
Source organism: Flavobacteriaceae bacterium (assembly GCA_029249225.1). Lineage (GTDB taxonomy): Bacteria > Bacteroidota > Bacteroidia > Flavobacteriales > Flavobacteriaceae > MS024-2A. The sequence goes on along the minus strand of JAQWHT010000070.1, from coordinate 38,634 downwards.
AGTGGATTATCTAGACGAATACTAGCTGGTATGGTTTCTTGCAACAATTCATCAATGGAACTTGCACTGATTTTTGTTAACATTTTTTTTACTTCTTCGTCATTAGGTCCGATGTGTCTTTCAACAAACTTATCCGTTCTCATTAGCGTAAATTATTCTCAAAAATAGTACATCTTCATTAAATTTTTGACTTTAATTTTCCTTTCAATTAAAACTTTTTCAAAATTTGAATACAACTGTGTTAAAGTTTCGATATTTACATATGCTAAATGTTATTAAAATAGCACTTGATTTTTACATTAAGTCCAGTATTCACGTAGCTTTATCTGTCCTCGCTTTAGCACAAATAAGTATGGAGGTCGCAGAGATAGAAAACAATTTACCTTTGTTAATATTTATTTTTTCTTCAGCATTTTCAGCTTATAATTTTATTAAATTTTCCCCAAGTTTTACAACTCTAAACTTCAGTAAGTTAAATACTTTATTTGTTGTCCTTACGATCGGTTCCTTAGTGCTGAGTATGATTGTAATTTTCTTACTTCCACGTTTAGTTTTAGTTTTTGCACTACTAGGTAGTTTTTTGGTGATGGGATATTCTACTCCCCTTTCGTACAACACTTCAAATTGGCGGAATAAAAAAGGGTGGAAATTGTATTTGGTTGTTTTTAGTTGGGTGTGTTTAACTGTTGGAGTTCCTCTGGCTTCTGTATCAGTTCTTGACCTTCTTCTTTTTTTTAAGCTTTCGGTTTTACAGGGGATTTATATTTATGTTGCTATTCTTCCTTTTGAGATTGGAGATATGAATTTTGACGAACCAAGTTTACAAACTTTACCACAACAGTTTGGTGTTCTTATAGTAAAAAAAATAGGTCTTATTCTTTTGGGTTTTGGTTCTCTTTTATCAGTATTTATTTTTGAAGTACTCTCTTCTTTTGCATTGGGTACTTTAGTAGCATTTCTTATTTTGGCTGTCCTTCTATGGCGAAGTGATGAAAACCAATCTCCCTATTATGCTCGATTTTGGGTAGAGGGAATCCCCATTGTTTGGTTGGGGTGTATTTATTTTTTTGACTTTATGTTATAGATATAAATTTTTGTAATAAATTGTTTATTGGAAATTGGACACACTTTGTCGTTTATTCTTCCATGGTCTTTAAACTAATTTATAATGAAAAAATTAATTCTTTTGGTATTAATGATTTCCTGCGCGAGGGAAACAAATGTTGTTGAAACTGTAGAGAAAGAAACTTTCCAACAACTCATGCAAAAAAACTATACCTTAGTTGATGTTCGAACTCCAAAAGAATTTGCTGAAGGTTACATTAACAATGCAATAAATATTGATTTTAATTCTCCTAATTTTAACACTCAAATATTAACTTTAAGCAAAGAACAACCACTTCTGGTTTATTGTGCAGTAGGAGGTAGAAGTGCTATGGCGGCTTCTCTGATGAAGTCCTTGGGGTTTAAAAAAGTATACGAACTTCAAGGTGGGTACAACAATTGGTAACTACATTTTTTTTATTTCTTTTTTTAACTGATCGATTTTTTTTTGTTGTTTTTGTACCACTTCCAGTAAAAGTGGGATAAGCCCAAGATAATTAATACTTCCAATTGTGTCATTTTCTGAGACTCCATAAACCAGTTCAGGATAAACTTTTTCAAGTTCCTGAGCTAAAAATCCAAATTGGGTATCTTTTGGGGAGTCTATATAATTAAATTGCTTTGATTGTAGCATAAATAGTTTTTTTGCTTTTTGTTTTAGTGGTTTTTGAAGCGTAAAAGGATTAGGTGCGTGATGTCCTAAAACAGCTTCCCATTTTGAATTTAGATAGAGTGCAACATAAAGTTCTGTTGGATTGATTCTGGCAAAAGACAATCGATCAAGACGATGTTGTTCAAACCAATAAGCTTTTATTCTTGCTGTAACTTCACCTTTGGATTGCCAACTCCAATAATGATAAAAAGGGGTTTCGAAAGTGTTGTTTAATTGAGCAAAGGAATGGGGCACTGATTTTGTAAATTTAGTTTGAATAAAGCCCGAGTTTTCAAGAAGCTCAAGTGTTATGGGGCTGAAGGTGTCTTCAGAACCAATTGGAAAGCTAAACACTCCTTTATGGTAAATTTTAACACTTCCTTCCACGAAGGAGTTTTTCTTTAATTTTTGCCATCGACTTTGTGAGCTAAAGGATACGACTCCCTCAGAAGCACCCTCACCAGCAGTTTTTATTTTACTTCCATTAAAGTAAGTGTTTTGGAAAGCGATGTGAAGTTGGTTGTTACTACTCACAAAAACATCTCCATAAAAAGCCAGTTGCCCTTGGACAATTGAGGTTATCAGCACACAGTTTGTGCATAGAGTAAAAATGAGGCGCCGCATTATTTTTTAAAATTTGGAGCAATAATTTAAAAAAAATAATCTTTAATTTCAAGCCAGACCTGCTCTGCGTAGCAGTGCTGAAGGGTCGGGTTTCTTTCCTCTGAATTTTATATACAGCGTCATTGGATGTTCTGTTCCCCCTTTGGAAAGGACATTATCTAAAAATGAAGTGGCTGTTTCAGTATTAAAAATACCATTTTCTAAAAATAGTTCAAAGGCATCAGCGTCTAATACTTCAGCCCATTTATAACTGTAATAGCCGGCAGCATATCCCCCTTGGAAAATATGAGAAAATGCTGTACTCATACAGTTTTCAGGAGGGTCCTGAGTAAATTGTAAGTGAGAAATTTGATTTTTTTCATGCATTTTCACATTTTCAATTTGGTTTGCTTTTTGATCGTGGAATGACAAGTCTAAATAACCAAAACTTAATTGTCTTAAAGTCTGCATACCTTGTTGGAAGTGGGCTGCTTTTTTAATTTTTTCAATCATAGCTGAGGGGATAACTTCTCCAGTTTCAAAATGTCGAGCATACAGTGCAAGTGCTTCAGGTTCATAGCACCAGTTTTCCATTATTTGAGAGGGAAGTTCGACAAAATCCCAAAAGACACTGGTACCACTAAGCGAACTGTAAGTGGTATTCGCTAACATCCCGTGTAGGGCATGCCCAAATTCGTGAAAAAGGGTTGTGACTTCTTGGAAAGTTAAAAGTGAGGGTTGCTTTTGAGTCGGTTTTGAAAAATTACAAACTATGGAAACATGGGGACGCTGGTTTTTATTTTGAGAGCGATAGCTTGTCATCCAAGCACCATTTCGTTTTCCATGTCTGGGAAAAAAATCAGTATACAATAAGGCGTGGAAGGAGTCGTTTTTGTGAACTTCAAATGCCTTGACCTCTGGATGATACGTTTCGATCTTGGTGTTTTCTTTCAGTTGAATACCATATAGTTTGTTGGCAATATCAAATAAGCCTTCCAATACTTTTTCTAATGGGAAAAAGGGTTTGAGCTGCTGTTCATCCAAATCCAATTCAGCTTGTTTCAGTTTTTCTGAAACAAAGGCCGTGTCCCACTTTTCTAGTTGATCAAGACCTAAGTTTACCGCAGCGAAGTTCTTCAAGGTTTCCCACTCTTTTTCTGCAGCAGGTTTCGCTTTTTCTGACAGTTCATCTAAAAATTTTCTAACCGTTTCTTCCGACTGCGCCATTCGCTCTTCAAGAACAAAAGCTGCATGAGATTTATAATCTAAAAGTTGGGCTCGTTTTTTCCTTAGTTGAATAATTCTTAAAATAATCTCACTGTTGTTTTGAGGATTGTCCTGAAATCCACGTTGACCAAATGCTAGACTGCATTTTTTCCTCAAATTTCTATTTTCAGCATAGGTCATAAAAGGGACGTAGCTGGGATAGTCCAGAGTAAATATCCACCCAGATTTTTTTCTAGATTGTGCTTCTTCTGCTGCCATTTCAACAACAGCATGAGGCAATCCTTTTAAGTCTTCTTCTTTTTCTATATGAAGTTGAAAGGCTTGGGTGTCTGCCAACACATGTTCTCCGAAAGTCAGACTAAGTTGAGAGAGTTCAGTATCAATATCTCGCAGTTTCTCTTTAGATTCCAAATTGAGATTTGCACCATTACGCACAAAGCTTTTGTATTCTTTTTCAAGTAGGGTGATTTGTTCTTTGGTCAATGCATTGCGATCTTCATTCAGGTAAACGCTTCGAATTCGGTTATAAAGTTTATCATTTAATCGAATATCGTTTTGAAATTTAGTTAAAAGTGGGGATGCCTGCTGGGTAGTTTGCTGTAATGCTTCACTAGTTTCTGCGCTGTTAAGATTAAAAAGTAATGAAGTGTTTCTTCCTATTAGCTTGCCGCATCTCTCAAGCTTTTCAATGGTATTCTTAAATGTTGGAGCTTCTTTTTGAGCAGTGATTTCATCAACTTCTGTGAGAGCAATCTCAATAGCCTTTTCAATGGCAGGAATAAAGTGTTCAATTTTGATTTTGTTGAAAGGGGCTGACTCAAAAGGGGTCTTAAATTCTTCTAATAAAGGGTTATTCAATGTGATTATTTTTTGATGTTTTTACTACTATCCAATACTTTTTGCTTCAATCCTTCTTTATACTCGATCACTCGTTCAAGAACTTCTGCGTCTTGACTTCCAATAATTTGTGCAGCTAAGATTCCTGCATTTTTGGCACCATTTAATGCTACAGTGGCTACTGGAACACCCCCTGGCATTTGTAAAATTGACAAAATAGAATCCCAACCATCTATAGAGTTACTAGATTTAATAGGAACTCCAACAACAGGAAGTGGAGTCAAGGAGGCAATCATTCCTGGAAGGTGTGCTGCTCCTCCAGCACCAGCTATGATTACCTTAATTCCTCTTAGGTGAGCTTTTGTGCCGTATTCCATCATTTTATCAGGAGTTCGGTGAGCAGAAACAATATCGATTTCGATCTCTATTTGAAATTCTTTTAAAATTGCGATTGCTTCTTCCATGACGGGAAGGTCTGATTGGCTTCCCATAATTATCCCTACGTGTGCCATATTATTTTGATATTACTTTTATTGTTTCTTTTACTTGTTCTGCAATTTGACGAGCTGTCTCTAAATTTTTATTTACGATGGTAATATGTCCCATCTTTCTAAAAGGATGGGTTTCTTTTTTTCCATAGATATGAGGACAAACACCTTCTATTGCCAATATGTGTTCCATATTTTTGTAATGTACTGGGCCTTGATGATTTGGTGCACCTACAAGGTTAACCATGACACCTGAGACTTTGTTTTCTGGATTACCCAATGGAAGGTCAAGTAGGGCTCTGATGTGTTGTTCAAATTGGGAGGTGTAAGAGGCCTCAATACTGTAATGACCACTGTTATGAGGTCTGGGTGCTACTTCGTTGACCCATATTTCCCCTTCCTTTGTTAAAAATAATTCAACTGCTAAAAGGCCTACGTGCTGGTAAGCTTTTGAAACTTGTAGCGCCACCTCCTTAGCTCTTTTTTCAGTGGTATTGGATATTCGAGCCGGGCTAAGAACGTATTCCACTTGATTGGCTGTAGGGTGAAATTCCATTTCTACGCTAGGGTAACTAACTGTTTCACCACTAACACTTCTACACACAATAACCCCAATTTCTTTATCAATATTAACTAAGTCCTCTGCCATACAACGACCTTGGTTAACAGTTTCTAAATCTTGATTAGATCGAATGATTTTGACACCATATCCGTCATACCCCATAGATTCAGATTTCCAAACAAACGGAAAAGAGATAAGCCCCCTTCCAACAGCATCTTTAAGGCTCTCTTTTGATTCGAATAAATTAAACGGAGCTGTGGGGATGCTATTGTTTTTATAAAAGTCTTTTTGTCTGCATTTATTCTGTATGGTTTGAATGACTGCAGCCTGAGGATATACTTGGACTCCTTTTTTTTCTAGATCAGCCAAGGCTTTGGCATTGACATTTTCAATTTCAATGGTCAGAATATCGACTGATGAACCAAAATTCATTACGGTTTCATAATCCATCAAATCACCCTGTACAAAAGCATTGGAGCCAATACGGGCTGGTGCGAGAGCGCTGGGATCCATAACACGTGTTTGTATGTCCCATTGGCGCGTCGTGTTCAAAAGCATTTTGCCTAATTGGCCTCCTCCTAAGATTCCAATCGTTTTAGTAGTAGAGAAAAATCCCATCATATCCTTTTGGCAAAAATACGTATAAGTTTTTTGGAATCGAAAAAAGCAATATAAAATGGGTATCTTTGCACAAATATTTTTTCATGATTAATCTTGTTTTATTTGGAAAACCTGGAGCCGGTAAAGGAACACAAGCATCATTTTTAAAAGATCAATACAATTTGGTTCACATTTCAACCGGAGATCTTTTCCGAAATAATATTAAAAATGAAACAGCACTTGGCCTTTTAGCAAAATCGTATATGGATCAGGGAGACTTGGTGCCAGATCAAGTTACCATTGATATGCTTGAGGCTGAGGTAGATCAAAATCCGCAGTCTAAAGGATTTATTTTCGATGGCTTTCCAAGAACAGAAGCTCAAGCTGGGGCTCTTGATGCTTTTTTAAAAACAAAACAAATGGAAATCTCGGCTACTATTGCACTGGAAGCTGCTGACGATATTTTAGTTGAACGGCTTTTAGAGCGCGGAAAAAGCAGTGGAAGAACTGATGATCAGGATGAAAGTAAAATTAGAAATAGATTTGAGGAGTACAATCAAAAAACAGCCCCATTAAGGGATTATTACACCCAACAAGATAAATTCCATAGTATAAATGGTATTGGTACTATTGAGGAAATTACCAATCGATTGACGCAACTGATCAATACTCTTTAACGTCATATGACCGAAGGAAACTTTGTCGATTATGTTAAATTGCATGTAAGCTCCGGCAAAGGAGGAAAAGGGTCTATTCATTTACATCGTGAAAAATTTATCACTAAAGGAGGACCAGATGGTGGAGATGGAGGTCGAGGTGGGCATGTCATTATTCGAGCTAATAAGCAGCTATGGACTTTGTATTCGTTTAAATTCAAACGTCATTTTGCCGCAGGTCATGGGGGGGATGGAAGTAAAAACCGAAGTAGCGGTGCCCAGGGAGAAGATCTTTATATTGAAGTACCTGTAGGAACAGTTGTTCGTGATACCGACACCCAAAAGGTGCTTTTTGAACTTACTGAAACTGGTCAAGAAGAAATCATTGCAGAAGGGGGTCTGGGAGGACGTGGAAATTGGCATTTTAAATCCTCAACTCGACAGACTCCAAGATACGCTCAACCTGGAAGAGAAGGTGTGACAGTTCCTATTACTTTGGAGCTTAAAGTCTTAGCAGATGTAGGTCTTGTTGGTTTTCCCAATGCTGGAAAATCCACTCTACTTTCAGTGTTAACAGCGGCAAAGCCTAAAATAGCAGATTACGAATTCACTACTCTTAAACCTAATTTAGGAATAGTTGAATACCGTGATTACAGGTCATTTGTGATGGCGGATATTCCTGGTATTATTGAGGGTGCTGCCGAAGGAAAAGGTCTGGGACATTATTTTTTAAGACATATAGAGCGTAACTCAATTCTGCTTTATTTGATTCCTGCTGACACCCCTAATGTAAAACAAGCCTTTGATGTACTCCAAAAAGAACTGGTGAAGTACAACCATGAGTTATTGGATAAGGATTATTTAGTAGTTCTTTCAAAATCAGATTTGTTGGATGAAGAATTACTTGCGGAGTACACTCTTGAAATGAAAGCTGTTTTTGGAGAGACTCCACATTTGATAATTTCGAGTGCAACACAATTTCACTTGACTGAGCTAAAAGATATGCTCTGGCAACAACTAAACCCTCCCAGGTCGTGATGCGTTTACATTTTATTGCCATAGGAGGTAGTGCGATGCATAGTTTAGCATTGGAGATGAAGTCATTAGGATATCAAGTTACAGGGAGTGATGATGTGATTTTTGAACCTTCAAAATCTAAGCTTGAAGCAGTCGGTTTAATTCCTGAACGTTTTGGTTGGTTTCCAGAAAAAATTGATCCCGGTATAGATGTTGTTATTTTAGGGATGCACGCAAAAAAAGATAATCCTGAATTAATACGTGCTCAAGAAATAAATTTGAATATCAAATCCTATCCAGAGTTTTTAGCTCAACTTACCGAAACTAAGACTCGTGTGGTGATTGCTGGAAGTCATGGAAAAACAACCATTACAGCTATGGTGTTGCATGTGTTGAACTATCATGACATTAAACCCGATTATATGGTTGGAGCACCAGTATCTAAAAACACTAAAACGTTATCCATCACAGAGAAAAATGATTTTGTCTTACTTGAGGGGGATGAATATTTATCTTCACCTATCGATTCTAGACCTAAATTTTTATGGTATACTCCAGAGATTGCCCTCATCAGCGGCATTGCTTGGGATCATGTTAATGTGTTTCCCACTTTTGAGGATTATGTGTCTCAGTTTAATCAATTTATCAGCTCAATCCAGGCAGGTGGAGTGTTAATTTACAATCAAGAAGATAAAGTATTAAAAAAACTTGTTGACTCAAGTGAACACCCTATTAAAAAAATAGGCTACAGTACACCTGATCATTACATAGAGGGAGGAACAAGTTATCTTGAAACTGAGGAGGGCAGTCTTCCTTTGCTTGTTTTTGGGTCTCACAATCTTCAAAATTTAGCTGGAGCTCAGTGGATAGCTCAATTGATGGGGTTAGATCGTTCAGATTTCTATGAAGCAATACCTAGTTTTGAAGGAGCTTCTAAGCGTTTGGAATTACTTAAAAAGGGTACCAACAGTTTTCTTTACAAAGATTTTGCACACGCACCCAGTAAAGTAAAGGCTACCAGCTTGGCCGTAAGGAATCAGTTTGAAGGAAAAAAAATTGTCATTTGCTTGGAATTGCATACTTACAGTAGCCTTGATCCAGAATTTATCGGGCAGTATGCTAAATCACTGGACACTGCTGATGAGATTCTTATTTTTTACGACCCTGAAGCGTTGAGGATTAAAAATAGAGTAGCTATTCCACCAAAGACCATTGAGCAAGCTTTTGAACATTCCTCATTACAAGTGTTTACTCAGGCGTTACTACTTCAAAACAACTTATTTGAAAGAAGCTTTACAAATGAAGTTTTGGTCATGATGAGTTCTGGTAATTTTGGGGGAATGGATTGGGAAAAACTAATTGGCAGATTTTTATAGTAACTTTTACCATAAATTTTTAATTTATAGGCACATAATTGTCCCATGTCAAAACAATCTAGAAAATTCACCATCAAAGATTGGGATGAGTCCGATCGACCGAGAGAGAAATTATACCATCAAGGAGCTTCCTTCTTAAGTAATGCTGAACTACTAGCACTATTAATTGGTAGCAGAAGTTTGAAAGAAAGTGCCGTTGACTTAACCAAACGCGTTTTAAATAGTGTGGCAAATGATTTGCATAAGTTACATCGAGTTTCTTTAGAACGACTTATTGAATTTAACGGAATAGGACTGGCGAAGGCAGTAAAGATTAAGGCAGCCATGGAGTTGAGTAGACGATTAACTCACCAAAAGCAAGATAAAGCTCCGCTTTTAAATTCCAGTAAACTTGTTTACCAGCAAATACGGTATCAAATTTCTTCTCTAGGCCATGAAGAGTTTTGGATTCTCTATCTCAATCAGGCCTCTAAACTACTGGAGAAATATTGCCTTAGCAAAGGTGGAATTACTCAAACTGTGGTTGATATACGTCTGGCATTAAAACGTGCTTTTGAACTGAACGCAACCACTCTTATTCTAGTTCACAATCATCCATCTGGAAGTTTAATTCCAAGTGAGCGAGATATGAAACTGACTCAAAAGTTTAAACATGCAGCCAAGTATGTTGATCTCAGTGTAGTAGATCATTTAATTGTTTCAGAAAAAGGCTATTTTAGCTTTGCCGACAAAGGGATTATCTAAATGTTACTGGTTTACACACATAAAATTACTCCGAGAATCACGTACATCTTTAAGCACGCTTTTGAAAAGATGTTAGAGATACCTGTAAGATTTACTTCCGCTGTAGAAGCTTTTGTAGCTCACTCAGGTCCTAAAATGAGTTACACTACTAAACCATTAGGAGATGAGTTTTTTGTAAGTTCCCACCCCCTTCTTTTTGAACGGGGAATTGTAGACCATGATCTTTCAATTCACGATTGGGAGGGTACCCCAGCTTTTTTTAAAACCATAGAGGCCAGTAAAGTTCCCTATGATATTTTTGCAGCCAGTTTTTACCTGCTTACGCGATATGAAGAATCAGTTCCAGCTTTAAAAACAAGAACAGAGTTGTTTGGGCCAAGCCAAAGTATTGCAATGAAAGGAGGTTTTTTGGAGGTACCAGTGGTTGATCTATGGATATTCAAAATGCACCAAATTATGAGTGCCAATTTTGCCGAAATCGAACCTTACAAAAAAAAAGCATCTAAGAAAGAATTACTAGTGGATGTTCAATTGGCTTTTAAATACCGTAACCGATCATTTTTAGTGGTTGTAGAAACTTTTTTTAAATCAATATGGCGCTTTAATCTTCTGAAAATATTAAACCAATTAATTGTGCTCTTTCGATTGGAAGAGGATCCGTATGATAGTTTTGAGTCTTGGAACAACTGGTTTGAGGATTCACAGCTAGCACCTAAAATCTTTTTTCGCTATGCAAATAGTTCAGCATATGAGTCCAACGTATCAACCTTTAATGGAAGACTACAGTCCCGTATAAAAAAAGCAGGAGATGGATATCCTCTAGGGCTACTTCTCTCAGTTCAATCCCAATTAAAACCTGATCTCAGTTTGAATGAAGAAAAGAAAGGCTTTCAGCAATTGACTCATAGACAGCTGAAAATGAGCCGAATACCTAGAAGTTTTCGTCAATTATCTAAAGTATATGCTGATTTAGTTGACTTTGAGTTTACAGATGATTTCAGTATGGGTTATCCAGACCAAATAGGATTTAGGGCAGGTACTTCGGTTCCCTTTTATTTTTACGACTTGACCAATGAATTTCAACTTCCTTTAAAAGTTCATCCAGTAGTTGCATGCGAAACAGCAATTAGAGAGGGGAAAAGTGTTAAGGTATTCGCAACTATTGAAAGTATATTTCAAAATTTTCCTTTGACTTGTAGTCGACTAACCCTTGCCGTAAGTAATGGTTTTTTGCATCATAAAAAGGAAAATCTACCTTTGCAAAAAGAATTCAAAGACTTCATTAAGTGATTCAATTTCAACAACCCTTAACCGATATTTTTTTTGATTTAGACCATACCCTTTGGGATTTTGAAAAAAACTCCAAGCTTACATTCAAGAAAATATTTGAAGAAGATAAGATAGACACTGATTTAGAAGAATTCCTATCCTATTACAATCCGATTAATCACGCCTATTGGAAAAAATATAGAGAGAACCAAATCAGTCAAGAGGAATTAAGGTTTAATCGATTAGCAGACACTTTTAGTCAAATTGGTTTTATGATTTCTACAGATCAAATCAATTATATTTCAGATGCTTATATTAATTATTTGAGTAGTTTTCCTCATTTATTTGATGGCACTATTCCATTATTAGAGAAATTGAATTCTAGATATAATTTGCACATAATTACCAATGGTTTCGAAGAGGTTCAGTATTTTAAAATTAAAAATTCAGGCTTGGATCCTTATTTTGATTTTGTCTTTACCGCTGATCAAGTTGGTTTTAAAAAACCACATCCTCAAATTTTTATCGAAGCCCTAAAAAAGACAAATGCTAATCCGCAAAATTCTTTGATGGTTGGAGACAGTTTAGAGGCAGATATTTTGGGAGCTTTGGCACAAGGCATGCATGCTGTTCATTTTAATTCTCATAAAGAAGCATGGCACAATAAATGTCTTATTGTAGACTCATTACGCGAGCTAAATTCTTTTTTTTAAGTCTGTTTATTTCCTAAATGTTAATGCCAAGATTTATCGTTATTTTTGAACATGGATTTAGAAGCAGTACAAAAACGTGTTGATGATTGGATCATTACCCATGGAGTGCGATATTTTGATGCCCTCACAAATATGGCTCAACTTACAGAAGAGGTTGGTGAGGTTGCTCGAATTATTGCAAGGCGTTATGGAGAGCAATCTGAAAAAGAAAGTGACAAAAATAAAGATTTAGGAGAAGAATTGGCTGATGTCATTTTTGTTGCAATTTGTTTAGCTAATCAAACTGGAGTTAACCTTCAGGATGCCTTTGAGAAAAAACTAAAAATTAAATCTGAGCGTGATCATGACAGGCATCAGAACAATCCGAAATTAAAAGACTAAATGATTTTAACACTTTCTCACCCTACTGCAATATGCAATGGTAAATTGCAGATCACAGGTTCAAAAAGTGAATCCAATAGATTGCTCTTGCTGCAAGCTTTATTTTCAGGATTTACTATCGATAATGCCTCTGAATCAGATGATAGTAGGGTCATGCAGGTAGCACTAAAATCTGACTCAGAAGTCATTGATGTTCATCATGCGGGTACTGCCATGAGGTTTTTAACTGCGTATTTTGCTCATTTAGAAGGAAGAGAAGTTTTACTTACTGGTTCTCAGCGAATGCAAGAACGACCTGTTAAAATTCTAGTTGAAGCGCTTCAGTTACTTGGCGCATCTATTCGTTATGAAAAAGAAGAGGGGTATCCACCTCTAAGAATTCATGGTAAAAAACTTAAAGGGGGTAGGGTTACTTTACCCGCAAACATCAGTAGCCAATATATATCAGCTCTTTTACTTATAGGTCCCGTATTGGAAGAAGGAATTCAAATGGATTTAATAGGCAAAATTACTTCATTACCCTATATCAATATGACTTTGGCTTTATTAGAAAGTCTTGGTGTAGAATCAAATTTCGAAGGTCAAACCATTAGAGTTGAGCCACAAAAAAAGCCAAAAAGAATCCCCCAAATTGTAGAATCTGATTGGAGTTCAGCGTCTTATTTTTTTAGTGTGGTAGCTTTGGCTGATCAGAGTGAAATTTATTTAACTAGTTATAAAAAGCACAGTCTACAGGGTGATAGTGTGTTACGAGAAATATATAGAGAATTAGGTGTAGCCTCATCAATCGAAGAAGAAACTCTCAAATTAAAAAAAGCCATTGTAGACCTCCCTGAAGTACTCCATTGGGATTTGTCTAAGGCACCAGATATTGCCCAAACTATTGCTGTGACTTGTTATGGACTGGGAATTGGATGTAAACTGACAGGATTACATACCCTAAAAATTAAAGAAACTGATCGTTTACAAGCCCTTTACAATGAATTGACTAAGCTAGGTGCTAGGATTAAAATTACAAAAGACAGTTTGGAACTGACATCAGGGTCAAACTTTATTGCCAATTGCAGTGTTCCTACTTACAACGATCATCGGATGGCAATGGCTTTTGCTCCACTTGCCCTTAAAATACCGCTGACTATAGAAGATGCTGAGGTGGTTTCTAAATCGTATCCTAGCTTTTGGGACGACCTAGAACAGATTAATTTTAAGATAAATCACAGATAAATACCAATTTACTTGACAAGGCCTATGTTGAGATGGTATATTTACCGCTTAAAAATATTAAATGAAATTATCTCAATTCCAATTTGAACTCCCCAAAGCTCTTTTAGCACAACGACCTGCAACCGATAGAGATGAATCCAGATTGATGGTGCTTCATCGAAAAGAGGAAAAATTAGAACATTACGCCTTTAAAGATGTTATCAATTTTTTTGATGAGGGTGACGTAATGGTACTCAATAATACCAAGGTTTTTCCGGCTAGACTTTTCGGAAATAAAGAAAAAACTGGAGCAAGAATTGAAGTTTTTTTGTTGAGAGAACTAAATCAGGAACAACGTTTGTGGGATGTATTAGTTGATCCTGCACGTAAAATCAGAATTGGGAATAAGCTATATTTTGGAGAGGATGAAAGTTTGGTTGCTGAAGTAATAGACAACACCACTTCAAGAGGAAGAACCCTTCGCTTTTTATTTGATGGAAGTTACGCTGAGTTTAGAACAAAGCTCAAAGAACTTGGCCAAACTCCTCTACCTAAATACATTAAAAGGGAAACAGATGATGAAGACCGGGAGCGCTATCAAACTATATATGCAAAACACGAGGGGGCGGTTGCAGCTCCTACAGCAGGATTACACTTTTCAAAGCATCTGTTAAAACGATTGGAGATCAAAGGAATTGATCTTGCTGAATTAACACTTCACGTCGGATTAGGTACCTTTAGTCCAGTAGAGGTGGAAGATTTATCAAAGCATAAAATGGATTCTGAGGAACTCATTATTGATGCCATAGCCGCTGCGAAGGTAAATAATGCCATTGCTGAGAGACGTAAAATTTGTGCAGTAGGAACAACAGTTATGCGAGGTTTGGAAAGTTCAGTTTCCTCGGCCGGTCAGCTTAATGAATACCAAGGATGGACCCACAAATTTATTTTCCCGCCCTATGATTTTTCTATTGCAAACAGCATGATTACTAATTTTCACACACCAAAATCCACTTTGTTGATGATGGTTTCTGCTTTTGCAGACCCGGATTTCATCAAGCATGCATACAGTGTTGCCATAAAAGAGAAATATAATTTTTACTCTTATGGCGATGCCATGCTCATTTTATAACACACAAAACCGCTTTAAAGCGGTTTTTTCATTTTTTACCTTTGGAACACACTAAAAAAGATATAAGAGTCCTTTCAAAAGACGAATTAATCCAGTTCTTTGAGTCTCACGGTATTCCTTCTTATAGAGGTAAACAGGTATATCAATGGTTGTGGCAAAAAGGAGTTCGTGATTTTGATTCAATGACCAATCTTACCTTAGCTGATCGGGAGTTATTAAAATCTTATTTTGACATCAATCACATAGAAATTGACGTTGAACAAAAAAGCAAAGACGGAACCGTTAAAAATGCAGTAAAACTTCATGATAAGTTGGTGGTTGAGTCTGTACTTATTCCTACTGCAACTAGAAGCACGGCTTGTGTTTCTTCCCAAGTAGGTTGTAGTTTAGACTGTACTTTTTGTGCAACGGCTTCCATGAAGCGAATGAGGAATCTTAATCCTGATGAAATTTACGATCAAGTAGTAACCATAAATCAGCAGAGTTTGGCTTACCACCAGAGACCTTTGTCAAATATTGTGTTCATGGGTATGGGAGAACCCTTGATGAATTACAAAAATGTCTCAGCTTCTATTGATAAGATTACAGATCCTGAAGGATTAGGAATGTCTCCTAAAAGGATAACGGTCTCTACTTCAGGAATACCAAAGATGATTCGTAAAATGGCTGATGAGGGTGTGAAATTCGGATTGGCAGTTTCGTTGCACAGTGCTCGTCAAGAAGTAAGGGAAAAAATCATGCCTTTTGCAACTAAGTTTCCTTTAGACGAATTATTGGAATCTCTTCAACATTGGTATGCATGTACAAAAAGAAGAATCACTTTTGAATATGTTGTGTGGGAAGGAGTAAACGATACAAAGGAAGATATTCAGGCATTGGTAAAGTATTGTCTTAAGGTGCCTTCCAAGGTTAATTTGATACAATACAATCCCATTGACGGGAATTCTATGAAACAAGCATCCTCTTCCGTCATAGATTCATACATCAAAATTCTTACTGATTCCAGGATTCAAGTTACCTACCGTCGTTCAAGGGGTGAAGATATAGACGCTGCCTGTGGTCAATTGGCAAATAAATAATATCTAAAGAGGAGTGTCAATTTCAAATTAGTCTCTTTAGAATTAATATCTTTACCGGTCTATGAAGGTAGTTGAGCAAATCAAGAAACCGATTTATGAAGAAATGGATCTTTTTGAAGAAAAGTTCACTGAATCCATGTCATCCCAAGTCGCTTTACTCAACAGAATCACCCATTTTATTGTCAATAGAAAAGGAAAACAAATGCGACCCATGTTTGTTTTTTTGGTTGCAAAGCTCTTAGGGCAAGGAAAGGTTAACGAGCGCACCTACAGAGGAGCCTCAGTAATTGAACTAATCCATACTGCAACTTTAGTTCACGATGACGTTGTGGATGATAGTAATAAAAGAAGAGGTTTTTTTTCTGTGAATGCCCTATGGAAAAATAAGATTGCTGTCTTGGTGGGGGATTACTTGTTGTCAAAAGGGTTGTTGCTGTCAATTGAAAATGAAGATTTTGATTTGCTAAAAATCATATCTGTCGCTGTGAGAGAAATGAGTCAGGGGGAATTACTTCAAATTGAGAAAGCACGAGATTTAGATATTACCGAAGAAATTTATTACGAGATTATCCGTCAAAAAACAGCAACTCTTTTAGCTGCGTGTTGTGCTCTAGGTGCACAATCTGTGGATGCTTCACCGGATGAGGTAGAAGAAATGCATCAATTTGGGGAGCTTTTGGGGATGGCATTTCAAATAAAAGATGATCTTTTTGATTATGGAGAGCAAAAAATAGGGAAGCCAATAGGGATTGATATTAAAGAAAAGAAAATGACATTGCCTTTGATTCACACTTTGAATATAGTAAGCTCAAAAGAAAAAAGGGAGATCATCAATACGGTTAAAAATCACAACAAAAATAAAGCAAAGGTAAATGCATTGATTCTTCTAGTCAAAGAAAGAGGAGGGCTTGATTTTGCAGTAAAAAAAATGGAGGATTACAAGTGTCAAGCTATGGACTTGTTGTCGAAGTTTCCAAAAAATGAATATCGAGATGCTTTAGAGTTAATGCTTAATTATGTAACGGAACGCAAGATTTAAATCTGTTATTTTAAGTTTAACTTTCTCCAAGAATGCATAAATTTATACAAAACACTTCTTTTTGATTTCAAGAAACACCATAGATCAAGTATATGAAACCGCTCGGGTAGAGGAGGTTATTGGGGATTTTGTGGTTTTAAAAAAGTCAGGTTCTAATTTTAAGGGATTAAGTCCTTTTTCTCAAGAGCGTACACCGAGTTTTATGGTGTCCCCTGTAAAACAAATTTGGAAAGATTTCAGTAGTGGTAAAGGAGGAAACGTCGTTGCCTTTTTAATGGAACATGAACACTTTTCTTACCCAGAGGCTATTCGGTTTTTAGCCAAGCGCTATGCTATTGAAATTGAAGAAACAGAACAAACTCAGGAAGAAAAGGAAAAAGCAAATGCTAAAGAAAGTCTTTATTTAGTTAATCAATTTGCACAAGAATCTTTTGAAAAAGACTTGTGGGAATATTCAGAAGGGATGGCTATTGGCCTTAGCTATTTTAGAGAGCGAGGCTTTACAGATCCCATAATACGTTTTTTTGGATTAGGCTACGCTGCAGAGAAGAAGGATCATTTTTATCAAAAAGCGACTAAGTCTGGATATTCTGAAACGTATTTATTGGAAACGGGCTTGGTTATGAAAAATGAGCGTGGTGCTGTAGATCGCTTTAGGGGTCGGGTGATTTTCCCAATACGCAGTATGGCGGGAAGGGTCCAAGGTTTTGGAGGTAGAATTTTATCAAATACTGCTAAGACCGCAAAATATTTAAACTCTCCAGAAAGTGAAGTTTATCACAAAAGCAGAGTTTTATATGGAATTTACGAGTCAAAAAAAGCCATTGCAAAAGAAGACGTATGTTATTTGGTGGAGGGATATACGGATGTGATTCAACTCTTTCAAAATGGAGTTGAAAATGTTGTTTCTTCCTCAGGAACCGCTCTAACTCCAGAACAAATTCGATTAATACGCAGATTGACTTCGAATATTGTAGTTTTATTTGATGGAGATGCAGCAGGACTTCGTGCGGCAATTAGAGGAGTTGACCTTATTCTAGAACAAGGCATGAATGTCAAAATCTGTAGTTTTCCAGAAGGGGAAGATCCAGACAGTTTTGCCAAATTACACACCCAAGAAGAACTTCAGGCCTATTTAAAAAATGAGGCTAAGGATTTTATTGAATTTAAAACAAGTATGCTTCTGAAAGAAGCCAATCAAGATCCAGTAAGAAAAGCCGCTACAGTACGTGAAATTATTCAAAGTATTTCAAAAATACCTGATCCAATTCAGCAAGAAATCTATATTAAACAGTGTGCTGCAGCGCTAGAGGTTTCTGAGCCCGTACTTTTTAATGCACTAGCTCAGGAGCAAAATAAAAAGCACAAACCTGTTCGAAAAATCCAGAATACAACTAATGAAAAGCAGTCGGGAATTCAAAAAATCCCTCAGCAGGATGTAATGGTAAATCCACTGTTGTTTTTAGAAAAACAAATAATTAGTATTTTAATTCAATATGGAGATCACGAAGCTTCTTTTGATGAGTTGATTGTAAGTTCTGACGCTGAAGGAAATTTAATTGAAGAATCTAAAACGATCCACACGAAAGTCCATGAAAAGGTCTTCTTAGACCTTCAGCAGGATGAAGTTGAATTTATTCAACCAGAATTTCGTTCCCTTTACGATCAATTAATTCAGGCTTATCAAGTAGAAGGAGAACTCAAATTAGATAAAATTTTACAGCAGGAACAGCCAGATATTGGCAAGATTATATCAGATATTTTGTTAACAGATGAGGTGCATCAACTTCACGACTGGGAAAAGAAAAACATCTTTGTTAAAGAACGTGAGAGTGTGGTGGGGCAATTAGTTAGTGAGACCATTTTGACCTTCAGGAGGTATTTGATAGATGAAAAAATTAGGAGTCTTCTAGAGGAATCTGAAACCACTGAAGAGGGGGAAGATGCATCAGAATTTTTGGAAGATGTAATGCAATACCAGCATTTAAAAAAAGTACTATCAAAAAAATTAAATCGGGTACTTTAAGCTAAATTATAATTCTTTGCCTGTTGGTATAGATCTACTGGATTTTTCACCTCTAATTTTCGCATTAGTCTAGTTTTATAGGTATTCACTGTTTTTTGATTGATATTCAATGAACTCGAGATCTCAATGTTCCGTTTTCCTTCAATAAGTAGTTTGAGTACTTCTACTTCTCTTGGGGATAGAGTTTCATAAGCATTTCGAGGTCTCGAAAGATCGATGTTGTTATTGAGCTCATTTGCAAAATTTGTAGTGATGTGGTACCCATTTCCAACAACCTTTTCGATCGCTTCAATCATTACTTTTCTACTAACTCCTTTGGAGAGGTAACCTGCTGCTCCTGCCTTTAATAGAGAAATACCATAAATAGTTTGTGGTAAAGAGGTGTAAATAATAATTGATGTATTGGGGTGATTTTCTTTTATAGTTTTAATGACTCTAACCGGACTATTATTAGTTAGTTCCATCTCTAAGATTAAGGCATCGATTGGTTCATTTTCTAAAAAAACATATAATTCTTCAGTATTTAAAAAGGTTTTAACTACCGAAATATGCTCAGTCTTTCTGAAAAAAGATTTAAATCCCTAATGAACCACAGGGTGCGGATCTAATAATGCAATTTTTATCATGAGATGTTAAGATTGGGATAAACTTCTTTTACAAGATAGATATTTTTCAGATAAGTTCCACAGGTATTTTACAAACGGGGATAGGCTGCATTTTGTGTTGATTCTGATTGTAATGGTTTTTGAAAATTGCATACACTTCTTTCTGGCGTGAGCTGAATTGAGATTGAGGTGTTTTTTGTTCAAAAGCCTCCATTGCCCATTCCAATTCGGGATATGTCGCTCCTAATTGATCTTCGTCTGTCCTGTCGTCACCCCATAACCCATCTGTTGGAGGGGCATTTTGTATAAGCTTGATAATCTTTAAGTGACTAGCAAGGTTAAAAACATGGGTTTTGGTTAAGTCAGCAATGGGGCTTAAATCCACTCCACCATCGCCGTATTTAGTATAAAAACCGACACCAAAATCCTCAACTTTATTTCCTGTGCCTGCTACTAAATATTTATTTAAAGCGGCAAAATAATATAAACTACTCATTCGCAGTCTGGCTCTAGTATTAGCGAGGCTTAGTTCATGGTTATCAATATTTTCTGGTTTGGGTAAGATGTCGCAGAAAGAATCAAAAACTGAATCTAGATTAAGTCGAATAGAATTTACATTGTCAAATTTTGATTCTAACCACTTGATATGTTCTGAGGATCGACTGAGTTGGCTCTCTTCCTGTTTTATGGGCATTTCTATGCAAAGCAAAGGCTTTCCAGTCATTGCACAAAGTGTTGAGGTCAGGGCGGAATCTATTCCACCCGAAATTCCAACGACAAAACCATTCATTCGGGAAGTTTCAATATAATCTTTAAGCCATTGGGTAATGTAATCTGATACTTTTTTAGGTGATTCCATTCTTAAATCGTTTTAAGCTAGTAAATTTGCTCAAAATTAAAGTATTTGATAGGATTGAAGAAAAACAAATGAAAAGTCTCCGAGTATTTTTTAATTATTTTCAACAAAATATCTTTTTTGTTGTCATATTTCTTTGTTTGATAGCCTGTCAGTCAGGGATTAAGAATAGAGCTGAGATCGAAATGCAAGCTGTTAACCTTAAACTGGATCGATTTGATCTAAAATTTTATAATCAAGACCCTGCTATCATCCCAGAATTAAAAAAAGAATATCCGTATTTATTTCCAAATCAATTTTCTGATGATGTCTGGATTTCAAGACAAAAAGATAGTTTGCAATTAATGTTACAAGATGCTGTTCAAAAGAGCTTTAGCGATATATCACCTTTAGAAGATAAACTAAGTCATCTGTTCAAGCACATTCTTTTTCATTTTCCGAAAATAAAGGTTCCTCACGTGGTAACCTTGACAAACAACGTTGATTATCAAATCAAAACTGTTTACTCTGACAGTTTATTGTTGATTTCATTGGATACTTTTTTGGGAGTTGATCACCCTTTTTATGACGGTATTCCAAGTTATATACGAAAAGAGTTGGATCAAAAATTTATTCTTAGTCAAGTCGTAGAAAAATTTGCATCCTTTGTTATTACTCCTCCAGAAGACAGAACATTCCTTGCTCAGATGATTTACGAGGGTAAAAAATTATATTTACAAGATTTGCTTTTACCGCATGAGTCTGATACGATTAAAATTGCCTACACAGAAGAAGAGCTGGAATGGGTTTATGATAATGAGCTGTATATTTGGCAATATTTTATTGAACGTCAATTGTTGTACAAAACTGATCCTGATTTGGTTCAACGTCTCTTAGAGCCTGCCCCTTTTTCTAAGTTTTATTTAGAACTGGATAATGAGTCCCCTGGAAGAGTAGGGAGATGGATTGGGTGGCAAATTACAAGAAGCTTTATGGATCAAAACCCTGAAATTTCAATTGAAGAACTGTTGAGACTGCCAGCTCAAAAACTTTTTAATTTATCAAAATATAAACCAAAACGTTAATGGCGATTGTAAAGAAGACCAAGATCACAATAGATGTAAATCTAGATGAAAATAATATTCCTGAGCAAATGCAATGGACTGCTCCAGATGGGGGGGTAACAGAAATGGATACTAAGGCGATACTTTTATCGTTTTGGGATGCTGAACAGCAAGAAACTCTAAAAATGGATTTGTGGGTAAAAGACATGCCTATGGATCAGATGCAACTTTTTTTTCATCAAACTTTAATGTCTTTGAGCGACACCTATTTTAGGGCTACTCAGGATGAAAAAATGACTGCAAGTATGAGGGATTTTTGTGACTTTTTTGCTGAAAAATTAGCCTTAAAAAAGGGCTAGGCTAAGTTGTGTATTTTAAATTTTCATTAAGTGATCCTATATAGGATAATACCTGGTCTACCCCGTATTTACTAGTAGATGAAGTGATAAACTTTGGGGGGAGTATTTCCCAAGTTTCCAGTAACTTTTCAGAATATAGAGCAACATTTCTCTCTACTGCATTGGGCTTTAATTTATCTGCTTTGGTAAAAACGATAGAAAAGGGGATTGAATTTTCACCAAGCCATTGCATGAAGTTAAGATCTATGGGTTGAGGTTCATGTCTAATATCGATCAGTAAAAAAGCTGTAACAAGTTGCGTACGTTTTTCGAAATAGGTAGTAATAAATTTTTGAAAAATCTTTTTTTGAGATTTGGAAACCCTTGCATAACCAAAACCCGGCAAATCAACAAGATGCCAGTTTTTATTAATTAAAAAGTGATTTATCAATTGTGTTTTTCCAGGACGGGAAGATGTTTTAGCAAGTTTTTTTTTATTACACAATGCATTGATAAGGGATGATTTACCAACATTTGAGCGTCCAATAAATGCATACTCAGGAAGTTTACTATTGGGACATTTAGCAACATCTGTGTTACTAATTACAAAACTTGCAGATTTTACTAACATGTTGATTTAAAACTTTCTAAGATCAAACCATTCTTGAAGGAGTTGATTGAATTTGTCGGGATGTTCCATCATAGGAGCGTGGCCGCAACATTTGATCCAATACAGATTTGAATCAGGGAGTAATTCATTGAATTCTTCAGCTACATTGGGAGGAGTTACAGCGTCCTCAGCCCCCCAAATTATTGCAGTTGGAGTTTTCATTTTGGGTAATTCTTTTGCCATATTATGGCGTATTGCACTTTTTGCTAAAGCAAGGGTTCGTACAAGCTTATTTCTGTCATTTACAGATTCAAAAACCTCATCAACAATCTCTTTTGTAGCAATTTTCGGATCGTAAAAAACATCCTGACTTTTCTTTTTGATGTATTCGTAATCCCCCCTTTTTGGATAGCCGTCTCCCATGTTGTTTTCGTAAAGCCCTGAACTACCTGTGAGTATAAGGCCTTTGACGTAGCTTGGGTGATTTTTGGTATAAAGTAATCCAACATGTCCTCCAAGAGAATTCCCCAGGAGTATTACATCTTTTAACTTTTTATGAATAATAAAATTGTGTAAAAATTCTGATAAAGATTTTACCGAAGTGTTTAAGACTGGAAGTGAGTAAACTGGCAGCTCAGGAACAATGACACGATAACCTTTTGAAGGGAAGAAGTCCATTACACCATGAAAATTACTCAAGCCCCCCATGAGACCGTGTAATATTATGATGGGTTGACCCTTTCCAGCTTCAACATAACGGAAATCTGCATCATGAACAATTTGATTCATCATAACTAACCAAAAATTAATTCACAAAGATAGACATTTCACATTTAGTGTGATGGTTTTATTTATTTGAGGTTTTAGAAGAGAAAAAGTGAGGGTGAAAAACTTATTAACAATGTGGTAAAATGTGGTAAAATGTGGTAAATATCAGTTATATTTGATATCAAATCTTAAAAATAATAGTGGAACACCTAGTAGGGACATATGAATGTAAAGCAGATGCTAAGGGTCGTATAATGATGCCAGTTGCGATAAAAAAGCAATTATCAGCTACTCTTTCAGAAGGTTTTGTTCTTAAGCGTGCGGTGTTTAACACGTGTCTTGAGTTGTATCCGCTAAAAGAATGGAAGCTGCTTATGGAAAAGGTGAATGGATTGAATCGTTTCAACAAAAAGAATAACGATTTTATTCGACGTTTTACAGCTGGAGTAAAAACTGTTGAGATGGATGTGTCTGGTCGTCTTTTAATACCAAAAGACCTAGTGAACTATGCTCAAATTAACAAGGATGTCGTGGTTTCATCAACTGTAAATATTCTTGAAATTTGGGATAAATCGCTTTATGAAAGTGCGATTGATGAGGCAGCTCTTGATTTTGGAGCTTTGGCTGAAGAAGTTATGGGAGATAAAAATGACGATTCAATATCATAATCCAGTTTTGCTAGATCCCAGTATAGAGGGACTCAACATCAGACCAGATGGGGTGTATGTTGATGTAACTTTTGGAGGTGGGGGTCACTCAAAGGCAATTTTAAATAAGCTTAATGAAAATGGACGTCTTTTTGGATTTGATCAAGATTCAGACGCCGCTTCAAATATAATTGATGATTCACGTTTTGAATTTGTGGCTGCTAATTTTAGCCACTTAACGCAATATCTAAAATTTCATCATGTAAAAAGTGTGGATGGTATTTTAGCTGATTTTGGGGTTTCTTCTCACCAATTTGATACTAGTGAACGAGGCTTTTCCATACGAACAGAGGGGCGGCTGGATATGCGGATGAATCAGGCCCAATCCTTAGACGCTTTTTCTGTTGTTAATGAATATGAAGAAGATGCTTTGTGTAGGGTATTTGTTAAATATGGGGAGTTGCGAAATGCAAAAGGGTTGGCTAGAAGCATTATACAGGCAAGAGCTGAAAAAGAATTAGTAAGTACTCAGGATTTAATAGCCATAGTGCAGCCTCTTGTTCCTCAGCGGATTGAAAATAAAGTGTTAGCCCAGCTGTTTCAGGCCATCCGTATTGAGGTTAATAGTGAATTGGAAGTGCTCCAATCTTTTTTACTACAGGCCGAAACCTGTTTGCATACAGGCGGTAGACTGGTTTGTATTTCCTATCATTCTTTAGAAGATAGGTTGGTTAAACGGTTTATTCATTCAGGAAATTTTGAAGGAGCTGTAAAAAAAGATTTTTATGGAAATCCAAAAGTGGAGTTAGAACGAGTTGGAAAACTTATTGTTCCTAGTGAGGAAGAGATAAGGCAGAATAGAAGAGCAAGAAGTGCCAAGTTAAGAATTGCAGAAAAAAGATGAATAAGCTACTCTCCATATTGAATATTGAATTTTTGATTCGAAATGATGCATTCAAAAATTGGCGAATGATTTTATTTTTATCAGCATTAGCACTCATCATGATTGCTAGTGGTCATAGTGCGGACCAAAAAATTTTTAAAATTGCCGCATTGAATACAGAGATCAAGGCGCTTAAAAGCGATTTTATCGAATCAAAAAAGCAATTGTTAGTTCTTAGAAAAGAAACAAACATTACTAGAATATTATCAGAAAAGGGAGTTGGGCCTGCTAAAACTCCTCCAATAAAAATAGTTTTAGTTGATGAGTGATTCTAATTTATTTAATGGTTTTCATAAGCCTAGATTTTATCTTCTAATTAGTTTTTTGGTCATTTTTGGATTTGTACTAATTGGAAAGTTGATTCATCTTCAATTTTATTCAACAACTGAAGGGCTTGGAATTGCTCCTGAGACATTGGTTAAAAATGTTGTTTTAGAGCCCAGCAGAGGTGATATTTATGCCTCCGACGGTAACATATTGGCAACATCGGTTGCCCGTTATATTTTGCATTGGGATGCAATGACCCCATCATCTGGATTTTTTAATGACCATAAAAAAATACTTGCTGATTCAATTGCCTCAGCAACAGGTGCTGATCCCTCTGTTATATTAAAACAGTTAGAAAATGCTCGAAAAAAGAGAATTAGGTACTGGTCTGTGGCTAAAGATGTTTCATATTCAACTTACAAGCGTTTTAAAAGTTTTCCAATTTTCAATAAAAGTACCTATAAAGGTGGGTTGATCGTAGAACAGGAAATTAAAAGAGAGCATCCCTTAGGTAAAATTGCTGAACGAACTATAGGATATGAAAAATTAGATAAAGACGGGACCTATTTTAGGGTAGGTTTAGAAGGTGCTTTTTCTCAGTATTTAAGAGGAGATTCAGGGTTGCGTTTAAAACAAAAAATTGCTAATGGACAATGGAAGCCCATAAGTGACTCAAATGAAAAAGAGCCTACCCAAGGTTTTGATCTTCAAACTACTTTGGATGTTAATATTCAGGATATTGCTCATAATGCTCTTCTAGGGCAATTAGAAAAGTATGAGGCAGACCACGGTACTGTAGTCGTCATGGAAGTCAATTCTGGTGCGATTAAAGCCATAGCTAATTTGGGAAGAACAGAGGAAGGCAAGTATTTTGAAAAACTAAATTATGCCGTTGGGGAAGCGCATGAACCTGGTTCTACTTTCAAGTTGATGGGCATGATAGCAGCTTTGGAGGATAAAGTGATAGATGAAAATACATTAATTGAAACTGGAAAGGGAGAACTGACTTTTTATGGAAAATATAAAGTAAAAGATTCTAAAAGAGGGGGGTATGGAACTATTTCTGCTGCTGAAGCATTTGAAGTTTCTTCGAATGTAGGTCTGGTAAAAATTGTTTACGATAATTACAAAGACAACCCCAAACAGTTTGTAGATCGGCTTTATAATATGGGATTGAATAAGGATTTAGGACTTCCAATTAGGGGAGAAGGAACTCCCAAAATACCTTACCCTACAGACGAAAATTGGGACGGATTAGATTTGCCTTGGATGGCTTATGGATATGGAGTTAGCATAACCCCCATGCAAACACTAACCTTTTATAATGCCATTGCAAATGGTGGGGAAATGGTTCAACCTCGTTTTTTGACTGAAATTGGGAATTTAGGAAATACTCCACATAAAGTATTTACCAAACAAGTTTTAAATCCATCAATTTGTTCTGAGGAAACATTAGAAAAGGTGCAGAGGATGATGTTTAATGTGGTTGATAAAAAATGGGGAACCGGCTATCGAATAAAAGACTCTTTGCTTACAATGGCAGGAAAGACAGGTACTTGCCAAGTAGATTATACAACCGAAAATGTTCAATATATTTCAAGTTTTGTGGGATATTTTCCAACTGAAAAACCCCAATATTCTTGTATTGTAGTCATTCACCGACCAGATAAATCGAAAGGATATTACGGCGCAACAGTTGCAGCCCCAGTTTTTAAGACCATTGCCAAAAAAATATTCAACGATATACCGCAACAAATTCCTTTAAAAGCCTCGAAACTCAACAATTTAATTGAGGAAGTTCAATTGAATGCGGATTTAAAAGTCCCCAATCTAGCTGGACTTTCTAGCCAAGAAGCTGTTGATATACTAGAAACACTTGGATTGAAAGCAGAATTAATAGGATCGGGGAATGTAAGAGAACAAAACCCTCAAGCTGGAAGTGTAGTCACCATGAATCAAAAAATAATCCTTGAATTATCGTGAAAAAGTTAAAAGACATACTGTATGGAGTTGCTATTGAAAGTATAGTAGGAAGTACCCTTATAACGATAGATGCAATTCAATTTGATAGTCGTAAGGTTCAGGGTGGCGTACTTTTTGTAGCTCAGACAGGAGTTGTTTCAGATGGTCACAACTTTATTGCAAAGGCTATAGAACAAGGAGCTGTTGCAATTGTCTGTGAATCTATACCATCACATTGTGAGGCTGGAATTGTTTATGTAGTTGTTGCTAATGCTTCGGAAGCCCTTGGTTTAATATGCGCCAACTTTTACGATAATCCATCCGGCAGATTAAAATTAATTGGTGTAACCGGTACAAATGGAAAAACTACTATAGCATCACTACTTTATGAACTTTTTTCAAGTTTAGGATATCCATGTGGATTACTATCTACAGTTAAAATCTCTTATCAAAATAAGGAATGGCCTAATTCGCATACCACTCCAGATGCATTGACTTTAAATAAACATTTATCTAAGATGGTTGCTGCTGGTGTCTCGCATTGTTTTATGGAAGTATCATCTCATGGAATTGCTCAGGACAGAATAGTAGGATTGAGTTTTACGGCTGGAATATTTACCAATCTTAGTCACGACCATTTGGATTACCACGGTGATTTTAAATCCTACAGAGACATTAAGAAATTGTATTTTGATCAGCTCCCTAAAACAGCTTTTGTGTTATCTAATGTCGATGATAAGAATGGAGCTTTTATGCTTCAAAATACAAAAGCTAAAAAGTATACTTACGCTGTAAAACAACATGCTGACTATACTGCTCAAATTTTAGAATGTGAATTTTCTGGTATGCTCCTTAAGATTCAGGGGCAAGAGGTGTGGACAAGCTTAGTTGGTGAATTCAACGTTCAAAATATTTTAGCTGTTTATGCTGTAGCAGAACTTGTAGGAGAATCATCCTTGGAAATTCTAAAACATTTGAGCATATTAAAACCTATTCGTGGACGATTTGAAACCTTTCAAACAGAAGAAAATGTAACGGTAGTTATAGATTACGCACATACTCCCGATGCCCTTGAGAATGTATTAAATACGATAAATAAGATCAGGACAAAAAACGAAACCTTGTACACGATTATTGGTTGTGGAGGGAATAGAGATCGTGAAAAGAGACCGATTATTGGAAAAAAAGCAGCGGCTTTAAGTGATAAAGTAATTTTTACTTCGGATAATCCAAGAGATGAAAAACCAAATGATATTATTTCAGAAATTATGGAAGGGGTCGCTGCAGAAGACTACAAAAAAACCTTAAAGGTAACCCACAGAGAAGAAGCTATTGCAGTGGCTGGAAATCTTGTAAGTCAGGGAGATATTGTTCTTATAGCTGGAAAAGGACATGAAACTTTTCAAGAAATAGAAGGGAAGAAAATTCCATTTAACGATTTGGAAATTGCTCAAAAAATATTTTTAAACATCGAAAACTAATGCTCTATTATTTATTTGAATTTTTAGAAAAACAATACGAGTTTCCTGGGGCTAGTGTTTTTCAATATCTCTCGTTTCGGGCAGCAGTTGCAATAATCTTTTCGCTTGGCTTTTCATTGATTTCAGGAAGGCGAATTATTCGCTATTTAAAAAATAAACAAATTGGAGAATCTGTTCGAGATCTAGGGCTTACAGGTCAAAAAGAAAAAGAAGGTACACCTACTATGGGTGGTATCATTATCATTTTGAGTACACTACTACCTGTTATGCTTTTAGCGCGTTTGGACAATATTTATATTTTATTGTTAATCGTTAGTATGTTTTGGATGGGTCTGGTAGGTTGGGTAGATGATTACATCAAAATATTTAAAAAGAATAAAGATGGACTGAAAGGAAAATTTAAAGTTTTGGGGCAATTTATTTTGGGAGCTCTTGTGGGCGCTACACTCTTCTTTCATCCCGATGTTACTGTTAGGACAGAGGTTCAGCCTATTGCACAAATAGCTGGAGTTGAGGAGGGAATCGTTTCCCAAGCAGAGAACATTAAAGCGACTCTAACAACTATACCTTTGATAAAAAACAATGAGTTTGATTATCACTGGCTTATTGGTTGGATGGGAATTCCTTCAGGAAGTTTTACGTGGATTATTTTTATTCCAATTGTTATTTTTATCATTACTGCTGTTTCGAATGGAGCCAATTTGACTGATGGTATTGACGGACTAGCTGGAGGGACTTCTGCTATTATTGTATTTGCTTTAGGTGTTTTTGCATGGGTCTCAGGAAATGTGAATTTTGCTTCTTATCTCAACATTATGTATATCCCCAATGTAGGAGAGATTGCTGTGTTTATTGCTGCATTTCTAGGAGGACTCATTGGATTTTTGTGGTATAATACATTTCCAGCTTCAGTTTTCATGGGAGATACAGGTAGCTTGTCCATTGGCGCGGTCATTTCCGTCATTGCAGTCATTGTTCGTAAAGAATTATTAATTCCTCTTTTATGTGGTGTTTTTTTTGTAGAAACCCTCTCAGTCGTTTTGCAGGTAAGTTATTTTAAATATACGCGATCTAAAACAGGAGTTGGTCAGCGTATTTTTAAAATGGCACCCCTACACCATCATTTTCAAAAGTCAGGATTTCATGAAAGTAAAATTGTTGCTCGATTCTGGATCGTTGGGATTATCCTAGCTGTACTGAGCATAGTAACCCTAAAACTTAGATGATGAAAGAAAAATTAGTTGTTTTAGGGGCAGGAGAAAGTGGTATTGGCGCGGCTATCTTAGGAAAACATAAAGGTTATGATGTTTTTCTTTCAGATAAAAATACAATCCCCGTGAGTCTTCAAAACCTTTTAAATGAAAAAGGGATTTTATGGGAGTCAGGACAACATTCTATAGCCTCTATGAAAGGTGCTACCATTGCCATTAAAAGCCCAGGGATTCCGGGAAATATTCCCTTGTTAGATGGATTGAGAAAAATGGGTACTCGTATCCTTTCAGAAATAGAATTTGCAGCTCAATCAACAAGCGCCACTTTAATTGGTATTACGGGTACAAATGGAAAAACGACCACAACAATGATGACCTACGAAATTTTAAAAAATGCAGGCTTTAATGTAGGCTTGGCAGGTAATATTGGGTCAAGTTTTGCAAAGCAGGTAGCAGAAGAAAATCATGAATTTTATGTACTGGAAATAAGTAGTTTCCAATTGGATGATATTGATAGGTTTTCGCCCCATATCTCTGTAATTACAAATATTACCCCAGATCATTTAGATCGTTATGAGAATAGTTTTGAAACTTATATACAGGCCAAACTGAAAATAACAAAAAATCAATCCACAAATAACTTTTTTCTTTTTAACGCGGATGACGAGGTACTTGTAGAAGCTGTAAAGAATCATAAAATAAATGCAAAAAAAGTTCCTTTTGGGTCTCATGTGGAAGAAGTTTCAGGGTCTCGTTTAGAGGAAAATAAACTCATACTAAAACATCAAAATCAGACTATTATGATACACTCAGTTGAATTTCCTTTTACAGGAAGGCATAATTTACTCAATGCCATGGCTGCTGCGACAATTGGAAATTTATTGTCCATCAAGAAAGAGTCAATTCGAGAAAGCTTAATGCATTTTAAAGGAGCCCCTCATCGTATGGAAAATGTGTTGACAATTCAAAGAGTACAATACATTAATGATTCAAAAGCAATCAATATTAACGCAACCTATTTTGCGATAGAAAGTGTAAAAACCCCTTTGATATGGATTGTTGGGGGTGTTGACAAGGGGAACGACTATAAGGTATTGTTGCCCTTGATAAGAAAAAAAGCAAAGGCGGTTATCTGTTTAGGAGTCGATAATTCAAAGTTGCGTGATGTTTTTGAAGGAACTAGTGATGTATTTATGGAGACTGAATCAATGACTGAAGCGGTGAAAATTGCGCACAAGTTAGCAGATCCAAAAGATACGGTCCTTTTGTCTCCAGCCTGTGCAAGTTTTGATTTATTTAAAAATTATGAAGACCGAGGAGATCAATTTAAAGCTGCGGTTAGAAATTTATAGATTATGTTTCAGATATTAAAAGGAGATAAAGTTTTATGGGGCATTTTAGCTCTATTAGCTATTTTTTCTTTTTTACCCGTTTTTAGTGCGAGTTCCAATCTGGTTTACGTGGTAGGAAGAGGGACTCCTTTGGGGTATTTAGTCAAACACTTTGTGATTTTGGTCATAGGTTTTGTTCTGATGTATTCTGTTCATAACATACCCTTTCATTATTTTAAAGGGATTTCAATTTTAATGTTACCAATAGTCGTTGTTTTATTGGTGTATACTGCAACTCAAGGAACGGTAATTGATGGCGCTAACGCTAGCCGATGGGTAAAAATTCCATTTATAGGATTGAGTTTTCAAACTTCAGCATTAGCATCGGTTGTTGTTATGGTATATACTGCCAACTATCTTTCAAAACCGGATTTGAGATTTATAAAGTTTTCAAAATCTATTGTTCAATTATGGCTTCCTGTTTTAGTCGTAGTACTTCTTATTTTCCCATCTAATTTATCTACTGCCGCGCTTTTATTTGTCATGGTTTTAATATTGGCTTTTGTAGCGCATTATCCTTTACGTTATTTGATAACAATATGCGGATTAGGATTGGCTTTTGTCCTGCTTTTCTTTTTACTTGTAAAAGCCTTTCCAGAATCATTTCCAAATAGAATAGATACTTGGATGAGCAGAATAGAGAATTTTAGTAGTGGAAAAAGTAATGACGGAAACTATCAAGTTGCAAGAGCAAAAACTGCCATTGTAAGTGGTAAGATTTTTGGGCTAGGTGCAGGTAAAAGCCGTATGAAAAATTTCTTACCTCAAAGTTCCTCTGATTTTATATACGCCATCATAGTAGAAGAATTCGGACTCATTGGAGGTATTGGATTGATATTGCTCTATCTATTACTGTTGTTTAGGATTGTTGTAATCGCACATAACACAATAAATTTATTTGGAAAACTGATGGTTGTTGGTCTGGGGATTCCCATTATTTTTCAAGCTTTCATCAATATTGGTGTTGCACTTCAAGTGCTTCCAGTCACGGGACAAAACCTTCCTATGATAAGTAGTGGAGGAACTTCTGCATGGATGACTTGTATAGCTATGGGGATTATTTTGAGTGTAAGTGCGAAAAGAGTAATGATTACGGATGCTCCAGAGACTGAAGAAATGAATACGAACCCAATAAGCATACTCAGTGAAAGCCATTAGGATTATTGTTTCTGGAGGGGGTACAGGGGGGCATATTTTTCCAGCCTTAGCGATAGCGTCGTTAATAAAAGAAAAAGTCAAAGGTGCTGCCATTCTTTTTGTGGGTGCAAAAGGTAAGATGGAGATGGAAAAAGTTCCAAAAGCAGGGTTTCGAATTAAAGGACTTTGGATTTCTGGTTTTCAAAGATCATTATCCTTTCAAAATGTGATTTTCCCTCTTAAATTATTGGTTAGTTTGATTCACTCCTTTTATATTATTAAACAATTTAAACCAAATTTAGTAGTAGGAACAGGAGGCTTCGCGAGTGGACCAGTTCTTCAAATTGCACAATGGCTAAAGATTCCGACGGTCATTCAAGAGCAGAATTCATATCCTGGTATAACCAATAAATTATTAAGCAAAAAGGTCAATTCAATTTGCGTGGCTTATGAAGGCATGGAACGCTATTTTCCTGCTGATAAAATAAGGATAACTGGAAATCCTATTCGATCAAATGTTTTGAAAGCAGTTGCAAATGATAAGGCAAAAGAGTTTTTTGGTCTACATCCGAAAAAACAAACCTTGGCTGTTATTGGTGGGAGTCTTGGTTCAAAAAGAATCAATGAATTAATTGCGAGTAAACTTGATTTTATAAGCAGTTTTGATTTACAACTGCTTTGGCAATGTGGTGAACTGTATTATAATCAATACAAAGAAATGGAAAGAGGAGGGGTCTTCATTCGTCCGTTCATTTTTGAAATGCAACAGTTTTATTCGGCTGCTGATGTTATTGTTTCTAGGGCAGGGGCAGGATCCCTTTCTGAGCTGAGTAGTGTTGGAAAACCACTTTTACTAATTCCATCACCCAACGTTACCGCAAATCATCAATATAAAAATGCAGTTGCCCTACAGAACAAGGGAGCTGCTCTTGTGATTGAAGAAGATAAATTAGAAGAGGATTTTGAAAGGGTATTTAAAAATTTAGTTACAACCATTGAGATTCAACAAAAAATGTCTAAAAAACTCAAAGCTCTTGCTAAACCAGACGCAGCACAATCTATAGTAAAAGAATTGATCAACCTAGTATGAGACAACAACCAACGACATATTATTTTATTGGTATAGGCGGGGTTGGTATGTCTGCCCTGGCTAGACTTTGTATGTATGAGGGGCATAAAGTATTTGGTTATGATCGAGTGTGCTCTCAAGTCACATTAGAATTAGAACAAGAGGGAATTCAAATTATTTATCAGGATACGGTAGAGGCAATGTTTCCTGAAGTTTTTCATAAACAAACACAAATTATATACACTGCTGCTATTCCAAAAGTGCACCCTCAATTGTGTTTTTTTAAGGATTCAGAGTTTACAGTTAAAAAGCGTGCATTTTTCATGGCGGAGCTGTGTAACGGAAAAAGAACCCTAGCCGTTGCTGGAACCCATGGAAAAACAACTACTTCTGCTTTTCTTACTCATATTTTTTCTGAAACAAAACAGGCATTCACATCCATTATGGGTGGTTTCTTTCAAAATAGTACTTCAAATTTTATTCGAACAGGAACTGATTTTATGCTGGTAGAAGCGGATGAATATGACCGTTCTTTTCTTCATCTTCATCCAACTTTTGGTGCAGTTACCTCAATAGATTCAGATCACTTAGATGTTTATGAGACTCGGGAGGCTTTTGAAGAGGCATTTGCTACATTTTCATCGCAAGTAAAACAACAACTAATTGTGGCGTATGGTTTACCCTTTGAAGGATTGACATATGGTACTGAGGTCGATGCAGATTATCAAATCTCTAACGTAAAGTGCCTTGAAGCTGGATATCAATTTGATTTATCTACCCCAACTGAAAAATTCACACAAGTTAAATTAAACCAAATTGGAGAACATAATTTATCTAATATGCTTTGTGCTATTGCCCTTGCAGATCAGTCTGGCTTACCAATTGGTGCTGCACTGAAATCGATGGATTCTTTTCCGGGTGTTTATCGAAGAATGAATCTTTTTAAATGGAATGATAAATTGCTTATAGATGATTATGCGCATCATCCAACTGAAATAAGAAGTGTTTTACAAACCTTAAAAACCTTTTATCCGAACCAGAGAAAATGTATCATTTTTCAGCCCCATTTATTTTCAAGAACTCAAGACTTTTATAATGAATTTCTAGCTGTTTTGTCTGAATTTGATGAAGTTGTTCTTTTAGATATTTATCCTGCAAGAGAATTGCCCATAGCGGGTATTACTTCTGCAAAGATGATAGATGACTTAAATCATCCCTGCAAAAAGTTAATTCCTAAAAGTTTAATTTCAGAAGTGATAATTGAAAGCAAGGCTTCGGTTTTTGCCCTTCTGGGTGCAGGGGATATTGGAGAAGAAATACAGGTATTAAAATCAAAATCTACAGTTCAATGAAAGCCTATAAGTCTATAATTTTCTTATTTGTAATGTTGCTTCTAGCAGGGGGGGTATCCTGGTTTTCTTATTTAAAAAATAAGGCTAGAACGATAACAAAAGTTGAGATAAAATTCACCCATCCCTCCTTACTTTTAGACACGTTGTTGGTTAATAAATTGTTAACACAAAACTTAGATGAACAGTCAAAACAGTTCAAAGATAGTTTAGATTTGAATATGCTCGAAACCCAACTGAAACGTACTCCGGAGGTCAAAAATATTGAAGTTTATATACTTCCTCAGGGTGGAGTTTCTGTTGAAGTCACTGAACGCAAACCTTTGTTTGAAGTAGCTGCAGAGCGTCGTTTTTTTGGAGATGCTGAAGGAGTCTTGTTTGAGTACCAGGTTATAGACAGTTTAAAGCTTCCAGTTTTTGAAATGGACAGTACATTTACTTCGGTAATTCCAACTGCTAAACTGATCACAAAGCTTAGAAATGATCCCTTACTGGATATGGAGTTAGAAACTATTTATTTAAGAGACAACGAATATACTTTAGGGTTGAGATCGTTTCCTTTTGAGGTAATCTTAGGAGATTCCACCCAACTCAAACAAAAAATAGAAAAACTAAAGGTCTTTTGTGCCTTTCAAAACAGCCAAGACAGTTTGAACGGCTATGATAAAATTAATTTAAGCTATAAAAATCAGGTAGTAGCTATAACACTTTAAATTATGGAAAACACAAATATTTCAGTAGGGCTAGACATCGGAACAACAAAAATCGTTGCGTTAGTTGGTAAGAAAAATGAATTTAATAAAGTGGAGATTTTAGGTGTAGGAAAGTCAAAGAGTTTAGGAGTCCACCGCGGTGTAGTAAATAATATCACTCAAACAATTCAGTCTATCCAGCAAGCAGTTGATGACGCTAAACTCAATTCGGGTCACGATATCTCCGATGTTGTAGTTGGAATTGCTGGCCAGCACATTCGGAGTATTCAGCACAGTGATTATATAACGAGGGAACACCCTGAAGAGGTTATCAATGAAGATGATATACAAGAATTAATACAACAAGTGTATAAATTGGTAATGTTACCTGGTGAAGAAATTATCCATGTGTTACCTCAAGAATATAAGGTTGATGGACAGGCTGAAATCAAAGAGCCCGTTGGGATGCACGGAGGTCGTTTGGAAGCAAATTTCCATGTGGTTGTAGGACAGGTTTCCTCCATCAAAAATATTGGGAGGTGCATAAAGAGTGCAGGGTTAAATATGGCCAATATCACTCTTGAGCCTTTAGCCTCCTCCGAAGCAGTTTTAAGCTTTGAAGAAAAAGAAGCTGGTGTAGCACTCATCGATATAGGGGGTGGAACTACAGATTTAGCTATTTTCAAAGATGGGATTATTCGACACACTGCTGTGATTCCTTTTGGAGGAAATGTCATAACAGAGGACATCAAGGAAGGGTGCTCAATCATTGAAAAACAAGCAGAACTTTTAAAGATCAAATTTGGATCTGCTTGGCCAGGAGAGAATAGGGAAACAGAAATTGTTTCTATTCCCGGACTAAGAGGTAGAGATCCTAAAGAAATTTCCTTAAAAACGCTTTCAAAAATTATAAATGCCCGTGTAGTTGAAATCATCGAGCAGGTGTATTTAGAAATTAAAAACTATGGTCATAATGAACAAAAGAAAAAATTAATTGCGGGTATTGTACTTACTGGGGGTGGAAGCCAACTTAAGCATTTAAAGCAATTAGTTGAATATATTACAGGAATGGATACACGAGTTGGTTATCCAAGTGAACATTTAGCGGGAGACACTCAAGAAGCAGTTTCAAGTCCATTATTTGCTACTTCTGTGGGATTGTTGATGAGCGCATTAGAAGGAGAAAAAATTGAGTCTGAGACAACGGAAACACTGGAATCAAAGGAGCTGAATGAAGAAAACGAAATTACCTCGGAGGTTGCCATTAAGCGAAAATCTATTTTAGATCGCTTTGGAGAAAAATTAAAAGAATTTTTAGATAATGCATAATTAGTATTCAACATGGATCAAGAAGAAAATAAAGGTATCAGTTTTGATTTGCCAAAAAACAGAAGCAATGTGATCAAAGTCATGGGAGTAGGTGGCGGTGGAAGCAATGCGATCAATTATATGTTTCGTCAAGGAATTAAAGGAGTTGATTTTATCATCAGTAATACAGATGCTCAAGCGTTATCCGAAAGTGGTGTACCAACTAAAATTCAACTGGGGGCGAGTTTAACTGAAGGTCTGGGTGCTGGTGCAAATCCAGAAGTAGGAGCAAAGGCTGCCCAAGAGAGTCATGAAGAAATTCATAGTATTTTGTCTACTCAGACTAAAATGATTTTTATCACAGCTGGTATGGGTGGTGGAACTGGAACAGGAGCAGCTCCTATTATTGCTCAAATGGCAAAATCTATGGATATTCTAACTGTAGGAATAGTTACGATGCCTTTTCAATTTGAGGGGAAATTGCGTTTAGAACAAGCTCAAAAAGGACTTGAAAAAATAAAAGGAGCTGTAGATGCTCTTATTGTGATTAACAATAATAAGTTGAGAGAGGTCTATGGCAATCTTGGATTCAAAGCGGGCTTTGCTAAAGCGGATGAAGTCTTGGCTACTGCAGCAAGAGGAATAGCTGAAGTAATTACTCATCATTACACCCAAAATATTGATTTAAAAGATGCTAAAACGGTATTAACTAATTCTGGCACGGCCATTATGGGGTCGGGTACAGCTTCCGGAAGTAACCGAGCTCAAGAAGCCATAGTAAAAGCTTTAGATTCTCCTCTTTTAAATGATAATAAGATCACTGGCTGTAAAAACGTACTGCTTCTTATTGTCTCAGGGTCTGATGAGATTACCATAGACGAAATAGGAGAGATTAATGACTATATACAGACTGAGGCAGGAAATCATACCAACATTATTATGGGTGTTGGAGAGGATGAAACCCTTGGGAATGAGGTTTCAGTTACCGTGATAGCAACCGGATTTGGTCAGGAGCAGCAAAATGAGATCTCCAATACAGAGGCAAAAAAAATCATTCATTCTCTTGAGGACGAACAAAAAGTTGTTCATGACTTGAGTAATGAAGCTCGGGAGGATATACAAATTCAATTTCAAGAGCCTGCACCAGAGTTAGACCGAAATGAATTTAAGCAAGCTACTCCAGAAAATAGAGATCCACTCATAGAAATGAATGAGTTGCTTCAAGAAATTGAAGTTGATTATGAGGTAGTTTCGTATCCAGATAATAGCCCAGTTCAACCTGCTTTTGAAACCCCTGAGGAGCCCAAAGCTTTGGTTCGCACTGAAGAGCCCTTAGAGGAAGAAGAACAATTAACAGTTTCTTCCGTGTCAGATGATGATTATTCCATCCTGAAATCCACTACAGAAGAATTAGAATCCAATTTAGAATTGAATGAGGTAGAGCCTCAAGTGACTGCCGAACTCGATCAAGAAGATGAAACGCTCTCACCCCCTCTAGATTTTGATTTAACCTCTTCTTTTTTTGAAAGCCAAGAAGAAGTAGTAGAAGAAAAAACAGAGCCTGGAGACCAATCTTTAGGAATTGGAAATGAATTAGCTGTTTCAGATGAGGAAACTGAGTTTATCTTTAATGAGATTGAGGTTAAAGACCCTTTTGAAATGGAGGTGATTGATCCTGAAACATTAGCTGCTGAGAGTCAGATGCAAATGGAGTTTGAAATGCCTTTAAAGCCTAAAAATCAAGCAGAACAAGTTTCTTCTGCGGAGGAGGTTGTTCCAGAAGATCTGTTTCAGGACAAGACTGTCAAAGATTTTGATGATGCCTCACTAGAAATTAAGTTTGAATTAAAACAAACAGAGGTAACTCAAGATTTCTCTGAAGAGCAGCCAGAAACCATTGCCGAACAAACAGAAACTATAGAGCAATCAGTTTCTCAGGAGGATCCATTTAACCAGTCTATAGATGAAACATTAGCGGCACAAAATGAAAAGCGAAAGGAACATTTAAAAGTGTTTAATCATAAGTTTATGCATCAAATGCAGCGAGTAGATGATATGGAAAAACAGCCTGCTTATAAAAGGCAAGGGTTAGATTTAGACTCTGACATGCCTGAATCACCATCAAGAACCACCTTGGACATTGACAACAATGACGATCTTCAAATGAGATCAAATAATTCTTTTTTACACGATAATGTAGACTAAAAAATAAAATTATGGGGGTATTAAGTAACCTTACAGAAGAAATA
>JAQWHT010000068.1 GCA_029249225.1 Flavobacteriaceae bacterium | reverse complement strand
TGTTTCAATACCTAATTTATTTAACATACTCACGTAAAGATTGGATAAACGCTCCTTTTTTTCATCGAATTTAGTGTAGGCACCATGCTGGACTCCTAACTTGGATCCACCAGCTAGTAAAAGAGGACAATTTCTTGCATTATGTGTAGTGCTACATGCACTTCCATACAGAACGAGTGTGCTGTCTAGTAGCGAGCCATAAATATCTTTGGTGTTTTTCATTTTATTTAGGAAGTAATCAAATTGTTTGGCATACCATTGATCCAAACGTCCCCAATCCTCCCAGTGTCCTGTAGCTCGATCGTGAGAGATCGTATGATGACCTTGAAGTCCAAGTGCAATTTTCGGGAAATTATCTCCAAAGCCCATTCCGTCCTCACGGGCCATCATATAGCTCATCACTCGAGTGATATCCGTTTGAAAGCCCAGCACCATGATGTCCATCATGGATCGAACATAATCTTCCGGGGCCGAAGTAGGATCAATATCTAGATTAATTAAGCTCGCATCAAAATCTTAGAGGGGAAAGTTAAGCCACTTTACATTTCTGCTCAGTTGTTTTTCAACATCATTGAGTGAACTTAAATATACAACTAATTTCACTTGGTCGTTTACTCCTAACCGATTTTTAAAACTCTTGCTGTCTTCGAGTACTAAGTCAACAATTTTTTTGCCTTGTCTTAGGCTTCTTGTTCTTTCTTGGGTTGTATTTCCTCCGTTTGGAGAAAAATAACGTTCAAAGATTTCACGTTGTCTGTGCTCTGAGGGAATTGGCTTTCCGGAAGAATTAAATGAAAGGGTGGAAGTTCTTGATTTATAGCCAACTCCACCATCCGTAGATAAACTCAATGACCTAAAACGGGTAAACTTACTAAGTTTTTCTGCGGCTACTTGATCCACAGAAATACTGTTTTTATATTCTCCTCTTAAATCACCACCGGTAAGAAATGAATCCCCTGCCATATGCCCCAGAACATTTCGGCTAAACGGGTGACTCAAACCGCCCATGATAGACATTTCATTTCTGTGTTTTTCTAGAGGTGTAAGTGATTGTGATAAGGTATAATTATTACCTTCTTCTGTAGGAAACCAATTCCATTTTTTGTGATATACACTTTCTTCTGGAGGTAAGGCAACGCCATTAGGGAAGTATAAAAAGCACAATCGTTTAGGCTCTAAAGGTTCTGCAAATTTTGTGAAATTAGTCATGGCCATACCTTCAAGATAGGGCAGCATACAACTTACCCCTAATCCTTTAAGAAAAGTACGTCGGTCTAGATGCCAAGACTTTTTACTCATGTTTAAAATATTTTTTCATACCAACTGGGTTCTTTTTTACTAAACGATGGGCTTAAAACAAGCTGCTCAATAACGGTTCTAAATCGATAATCATCATCAATAACTTGTTCCACAATATAATTTATTTCCTTTTCATCTGCAAAACCTACATCTCGACCTAACGCATAGGCAAATAGGTTTTCGACTAAGGTTTTAGTAAAATTGTCTTTTTTTAATTTCAAAATGTAGTCTTTGATTCCTTGAATTCCTTCAATTTCTGTTCCGTCG
The DNA here is from genome assembly GCA_029249225.1 of Flavobacteriaceae bacterium. Taxonomy (GTDB): domain Bacteria; phylum Bacteroidota; class Bacteroidia; order Flavobacteriales; family Flavobacteriaceae; genus MS024-2A. The sequence goes on along the minus strand of JAQWHT010000068.1, from coordinate 1,679 downwards.
GGGAGTATCGATTTAGAATCTATTGTTTTATCATTTACAGCAAGTTGATACCTCCCTACGGCATCATAATTTTCAAAGACAACACCATAAGGATCAATTTTTTGATGGCAATCCATACACGAGGCTTTATTTCGATGCAAAAAAAGTTGTTCTTTTAAATTCAGATTTTCAAATCCTGGTGTGTCTGGATCTAATTCTGGAACATTGGGTGGAGGTGGGGGTGGATGATCACCCAATATCTTTTCTTTTACCCAAACAGCTCGTTTGATTGAATGAGCTTGAACCCCGTTGGAATGACCACTTAAGAAGGAACCCTGTGAAAGGAGTCCTCCTCTATGGGCTTCTTTCTCAAGTTGAACTGGACGAAATTCATTTCCTTTTACACCTTCAATTCCGTAAAATTCAGCAAGATTTTGATTGAGCATCGCAAAATCCGAATCTATGAAATTTAGGATGCTTAAGTTATTTTCTAAAACATATTGAACAAAGGCATAGGTTTCCTTGAGCATATCTTCTTTAACAAAACGAGTGTAGTCATCGTATTCGTTAACGTTGACATCCATGTTCTTATGGCGGTCCAAACGCAGCCATTCATAGCTAAACGAACGGATCATTTCTGTGATTTTAGGATTGCGAATCATTCGATCCACTTGTTCTTTTAATTCTTTTCGAAGCGAACCTTCGGAGGCTAATTGCATTAACTTTTTATCAGGAGGTGCATTCCAAAGAAAATAAGATAATTGAGAAGCCAAATAAAACGGATCAATGGGTTCATCAGGGTTTGAATTCTCAGGTGGGGCGATGTAAATAAAATTGGGAGAACATAGAATAGCAACCATGACTTCTTTAATACTTTCTTCAAATCGATCAAAATCATTTTTTATTGTATCCCAGAAAGCAACATAACGATTCAACTCATCGTTTTCTATTTGACGTCGAAAGGCACGTTTCATAAAACGACCAATTACTTCTTTTGCATATAAGTCATGATTGGACTTATTTGGAGAATCGAAAAAGAGGGTCGTATGACTTTTCGGTGGCCAAACAGGATAGTAAGGAGCCTCGAATTCAACAGACTTAATCAGCAGGGGAGGTCCTTTTAAACTGCTTTCTTTGACCAGATGGTTGTTCCAAAGTCCAACAGTAAGAATGTTTGCAAGTTCACCGCTTACCTGATCACTCCCAAATGGAATCGGGAAATTTTCCAATCGCTCGGTAAATTCATAGGTTTTAAATTTGCCGGGCTCACCCTCAACTACTTGTGGTTTACCAAATGTGTCATAATCCATTCCATCATCTGTTCTTGTGCCAATAAAAACCCGAATGGAAGGATTTTCAGAGGCGTATTTTTGGTCGTCAATTTTGGCTTCAGCTTTCAGAATATTGGGAAGGGGGTCATTCTCGGGTAAGGGAGTGAAAATAAGATCGCTAAAACCGACAAAAAACTTCCCACCAATAGAGGCTTTGTGTTCTCCTGCTGTTAAATAAGCATAGGTAATTGGAGTTACTATTTCCTCAGTATCTCTTAGGGATGGATTCAAAATCAGTCGTTTGCTAATCATTCCTTCTTCTTTTGATCCAAGTAATTTTAAATGATAGGAGGGGGTGATTTCATCTGGCACAAAGGGATGTACTAAGTCGATTTGGTAAATCCCAGATTTTGGGATCGTGTAGCTAAA
>JAQWHT010000066.1 GCA_029249225.1 Flavobacteriaceae bacterium | reverse complement strand
ATATGGTCTCCTCCTATTCCAATAGCAGTAGAAATTCCTAAACCTTGACTAACAACTTGGTCTGAAGCTTCGTAAGTAAGAGTTCCTGATTTGGAAACTATACCAACTTTACCTTTCTTAAACACAAACCCGGGCATAATTCCTACTTTTGCTTCTTCAGGAGTGATTACTCCAGGGCAATTTGGACCAATAAGAGTTGCACCGTGAGCTTTTACATATTGAAATGCTTTGGTCATGTCATTAACCGGGATCCCCTCTGTTATGGTAATGATGACTTTAATTCCCGCCTCAACTGATTCCATAATAGCATCAGCTGCAAAGGCTGGTGGAACAAAGATGATTGAGGTATCGGCAGCAACATCTTCTACAGCTTCAGCTACAGTATTAAAAACTGGCTTATTTAAATGAGTTTGGCCTCCTTTTCCTGGTGTAACTCCACCCACTATATTAGTTCCGTATTCAATCATTTGTGTGGCATGAAATGTGCCTTCACTTCCGGTAAAACCTTGGACAATGATTTTAGATTCTTTATTTACAAGTACGCTCATAAGTTTAATAGTCTCAAATTAGTTTTTAAAATTTATTCCTTTACGCGTTCAATATAGTTGCCTTTTTCAGTATCAACTTTTACTTTATCACCTTCATTAATAAACAAGGGTACATTAATTGAAGCACCAGTCTCCACTGTAGCAGGTTTGGTTGCATTGGTTGCGGTATTCCCTTTTACTCCGGGTTCTGTATGAGTAACTTCCAAAACAACACTAGCCGGCATATCAGCTGATAAGGGTAAGCCATCTTCCGAGTTGATCGAAATAGATACCACCTCTCCCTCTTTAAGCAATTCCGGACTCTCTAAAATTGTTTTTTCAACACTAATCTGATTATAATCATCCGTATTCATGAAGTGGAACTGATCTCCTTCGCTATATAAATATTGATATTTATGAGTTTCAACACGTATGTCTTCGATTTTATGTCCCGCCGAAAAAGTATTATCTAAAACTTTTCCTGTGGTCACACTCTTGAGTTTGGTCCTCACAAAAGCGGGACCTTTACCAGGCTTCACGTGTAAAAATTCAATGATTTTATAAATGTCGTTGTTGTACTTGATGCACAAACCTTTCCTAATATCTGATGTCGATGCCATAATTAATGTGCAAATTTAACTTTTTTGATCGTACCCTCTAACAATTCCCTGAGTTGATTTTTCTATGAATTGTAAAATCATTTTTACATCCTGAGTAGAATTCATTTCTTTTTTAATTATTTCTAAAGCTTGCGAAATATTTTTCTTGCTTTTAAATATAATCCTGTACGCGTTTTGAATCACTTCAACACGTTCTTTTTCAACACCATTTCTTTCCATTCCTACTGAATTTATACCAACAAAAATTAACGGGTCTCTAGCCACCTTTACAAAGGGGGGGATATCTTTTCGAACAAGCGAACCTCCAGAAATAAATGCAAAATCACCGACACTGCAAAACTGTTGTATAGCTGTAAGCCCAGCTAGTACAACATGATTTCCAATTTTAATGTGACCTGCCAAAGTACTGTTGTTTGAAAAAATACAATAGTTCCCAATTGAACAGTCGTGAGCAATATGTGAATAAGCCATGATGAGGCAGTGTTCTCCTATTTGAGTTTTTCCTGTAGCAGAAGTTCCTCTGTTGATTGTTACACATTCTCGAATTACAGAATAATTACCAATAATTGCCTGTGAGTCTTCACCATTAAATTTTAAATCTTGAGGTATTGCTGCGATTACTGCTCCGGGAAAAATTTTACAATTTGCTCCAATTCTAGCGCCAGACATAATCGTTACATTGGATCCTATCCACGTATTTTCTCCAATTTCAACATCTTCATGTATCATGGTAAATGGATCAATAGAGACGTTTTCCGCGATTTTAGCGCTTGGATGAATATAGTTTAGGGTGCTTGTCATGAGGTTTTTTTAAGTTTTTCGCCTAGAAATCTGCGCCATAAGATCGCCCTGGCTCACTAGCTGATCATTGACAAAAGCATAGCCTCTCATATTACAAATTCCTCTTCGGATTGGGGTTAATAGTTCAAGTTTAAAAATTAAAGTGTCACCAGGACAAACAGGTCGTTTAAATTTGACATTATCTATTTTCATAAAAAATGTAAGATAATTTTCTGGATCAGGAACGGTACTCAATACGAGGACTCCACCAGCTTGAGCCATTGACTCAATTTGAAGAACCCCGGGCATTACAGGTGCCCCTGGGAAGTGTCCTTGAAAAAATGACTCATTCATAGTGACGTTCTTTAAGCCAATAACATGAGTATCTGAAAGCTCGAATATTTTATCTACTAATAAAAAAGGAGGTCGATGAGGTAACATATCCATAATCTGATTGACATCCATTAAAGGTGGCTTCGATAGGTCTACAACTGGAGCGATAGACTTCTTTTGCTGCTTGATTTTCATCAAAAGTTGTTTAGCAAAATCAGAGTTGATTTTATGTCCAGGCTTAGTAGCAATGATCTTCCCTTTTATAGGCATTCCAACTAAAGCGAGGTCTCCAATTAAATCAAGTAATTTGTGACGAGCTGCCTCATTGGTATAATTCAATTTGAGGTTGTCTAGTATTCCATTTGGTTTTACTGAGATTGTTTCTTTTCCAAATGCCTTTTTAAGACGATCCATATTAGCATTAGCTAGTGGCTGGTCTACATAAACAATAGCATTATTAAGATCTCCACCCTTTATCAATCCATGATCTAAAAGAGTCTCTAATTCATGTAGAAAGCTAAATGTTCTTGCAGGGGCAATTTCTGTAGAAAAATCCGTAAGACTATTAAGATTAGCATTTTGAGTGCCAAGTACTTGAGTCTCAAAATCAATCATCACATTAAAACAGATTTGTTCTGATGGAAGAATTAAAATTTCACTTCCTGTTTCTGGATCACTATGCTGTATAACGTCTTGCACCACAAATACATCTTGATCTTGGTTCTGTTCGATAATACCAGCTTTTAGAATAGACTCACTAAAAAACTTGGATGAACCGTCCAAAATGGGTATTTCAGAACCATTAATTTCAATCTCACAATTGGTAACTGATGCAGCAAAAAGTGCTGCCATTAGATGTTCGGTAGTATGAATAAAAACACCGTCTTTTTCTAGGGAAGTTCCTCGATCAGTTCTTGTTACAAAATTAGCAAGAGCAAGAATTTCGACTTGAGGGTCGAGATCTGTTCTTATAAATTTGACACCCGTGTTCTCTGGAGCTGGATTTAATGTTATCTCTATTTGTTCTCCTGTGTGTAAACCAACTCCCTCAAGCTTAATAGACTCTGAAAGGGTTTTTTGAAGTTGTATTTGTGCTATCATTACTACTTATTTTTTTCTAAAGTTGACAAACGTGACTCAATTTTGGGTAAGTCCTTAAATAAAACATAGGATTTATAAAAAGACTTATAGTCTGTGGCTGGTGTTCCTTGAACTGCTTTACCATCAGGAATATTTTTTATCACCCCTGATTGACCTTGAATTTGAACTCCATCACCTAATTTTAAATGACCAATAATACCCACTTGGCCACCTATAACACAACGGGAACCAATCTTAGAGGAACCAGCAATTCCAGTCTGAGCGGCTATTACTGTATGAGAGCCGATTTCTACATTATGAGCAATCTGAACTAAATTATCTAATTTCACCCCCTCACCTATTATTGTGCTCCCTAAAGTTGCTCGATCAATTGTGGTATTTGCTCCAATTTCAACGTTATCATTGATGATAACTCTTCCCAACTGAGGTATTTTTAGGTATACTTGATTTTTTTGAGGTGCAAAACCAAAACCGTCAGAACCGATTACAACTCCCGAATGTAAAATACAATTTTTTCCAATTTCAGAATCATTTAAAATTGTTACTCTAGGATGAAGTATAGTATTTGCTTGGACTATTACATTATCCCCTATGATAGAATGAGCATAAATCTGAACACCGTCTTTTACAACAGAATTTGCTCCTACGCAAGCGTAAGGTCCCAAAAATACACCATTTCCGATCTGAGCAGAGGAATTGATAATTGCTGTTGGGTGAATGCCCTCTTGTTTTGGATTGTGGTCCGTAGACCATTCAATTAGTAATTGAGTGAATGCCGCATAAGGGTCACGAACACGAATTAGGGTTGTTGAATTTTTTTGATCAAATTCCAAATCATCAGATACAAGAACGGCACTTGCATTTGTTCGATCTAAAAAAGGCAAGTATTTGTCATGTGCCAAAAAAGTAATAGAGCCTTCTTTTGCATCTTCAATTCTTGAAAGAGTATGAATTTTAACTTTAGCATCACCTACAATAGTTCCCTTTAGTTTTTTGGAGATTTCAAAGGCAGATATATTCATTCTGCAAAATTAAGCAATTATAAAGAATTAAATCGCTTTGGATAACATAAATAATGTTTGGTAACAGGAGTGGAAAATTGTTTGAAGTCTAAATAAGTAATCGCATTAGCGATGGGGTAAATCGCACCATTTTTATCAAGAATTAAAATTTGAGATTCATCAGAGGTATAGGTTTGATTCGAGATACTTCCATCAAATACAAAATAGCTGCTTATGTCCTTGTGACGCTTTTGTTTGGCCAATTTGATTTTCTTTTCTGCTAAATCAACTTTAGTAAAGGGAGTATCTCTAATTTTTATGTTTGGCAAATCACGATTCAGAAGTTGACTTGACAAAGACTTTAACACAAGGTCAGTATGCTGAATCCAAGTTTTCAAAAGGTGAATGATGTCTGTATCATCTAAATTTAGGTAATGTAATAGCGCCTTCTTATCAATGAAATTTTCAGCATTTTTTTGTAAGAGTGGATACAGTAAATGGTCTTCCTCAAGGGGTTCAATATTTTGTTCAACCAGTTGTTTAAAACGCTGAATTGTTTTAACTAAAATAATCTCAGATGCAAGACTGGTTTTATGCAAATAAACTTGCCAGTACATAAGTCTTCTTGCTAGAAGAAATTTTTCAAGAGAATGAACACCTTTAACTTCAAACACGAGTTGATCATCTTTTACATTCATTGTGGCAAGAATGCGGTTGGTGTTGATATTTCCTTCAGTAACTCCTGTGTAAAAACTGTCTCGCTTGAGATAGTCTAGTCGATCAACGTCTATCTGTCCAGAAACTAATTGGTGCATAAACTTTCTGGGGTATTCCCCATTAAAAATTTGAATGGCTAAATCTAGCTGCCCTTCAAAACGTTCATTCAACAGAGTAATTATTTGAAAAGAAATTGTTTCATGATGTACTCCGTGTAATAAGGATTCTTCAGTCGCATGAGAAAATGGACCATGACCAATATCATGAAGTAGAATTGCAATTTGCATTGCTTCACGTTCTTTAGCACCAATTTTAACCCCTTTGCCAATCAAGACCTCTATTGCTTTTTGCATCACAAACATGGCACCAAGTGCATGTTCAAAACGCGTGTGATGTGCTCCTGGGTAAACTAAGCTTGATAATCCCATTTGTGAAATTCTTCTCAATCTCTGAAAATAGGGATGATTGATAAGTTGTAATATCAAATCTGTTTCTATGGCAATAAATCCATAAATTGGGTCGTTAAATAAAGTATTCTTTCGGTGTGCCAAGGTCGCCAATGTAAGCAACAAATATACTAAATGAATTGGATTAAAGTTTTGTGGGTGGATGATGAGATTGAGATGCTCAAGCCACATTTTTTATTTTTAAAAGAAAGAGGTTATGAAACAACTCCATGCACCAATGGGTTAGATGCAATTGATCTAATAGATAAAGATAATTATGACATCGTACTTCTCGATGAAAATATGCCTGGTCTCAATGGGCTGGAAACCTTAGATGGTATAAAAAACAAACATCCTGATCTACCTGTTGTGATGATCACCAAAAACGAAGAAGAACATATAATGGAGGAGGCTATTGGTGCTAAGATATCTGACTATTTGATCAAGCCTGTAAATCCGAATCAAATTTTATTATCACTCAAAAAAATACTTGACCATAAAAGTTTAATTGCAGAGAAAACAACCCAAAATTACCAACAACAATTCCGCGAAATTTCTCTTTCACTTTCCAATTTAGAAACCCATGAAGATTGGATTGAGTATTTTAAAAAATTAATGTATTGGGAATTGGAACTTGAAAGCCTAGAGGACCTTAGCATGTTTGAAGTTTTTGAAACTCAAATGCAAGAAGCAAACATACAATTTGCAAAATTTATTGAGCAAAATTATCAGAATTGGATGCGAGGGAATGATGGTCCAATTTTATCTCATACGGCTTTTAGGGAGTATGTGTATCCAGAAATAAAAGCGCATCAGCCTAGCTTGCTCATCATGATAGATAATCTTCGCTTTGATCAATGGAGAACGATCTTGCCAGAGATTAAAGAATACTGTAAAATTGAAAGTGAAAAGACTTACTTCAGTATCCTTCCTACAGCTACTCAATACGCTAGAAATGCTTTATTTTCAGGCTTAATGCCGTTAGATATTAA
>JAQWHT010000063.1 GCA_029249225.1 Flavobacteriaceae bacterium | reverse complement strand
AAGATATTGTTGATGTTTGCTCCCCGAAAAGCATAAATGCTCTGTGCATCGTCCCCCACAACACAAATGTTTTGATATCTATCTGATAAAGCCCTTACAATAAGATACTGAGAATGATTAGTATCTTGGTATTCATCTACGAGTATGTATCTGAAACGATCTTGGTATTTAGCCAATACATCAGGGTGACGATTGAGTAATTCATTAGTCCTCAAAAGCAAATCATCAAAATCCATAGCGCCTGCTTTAAAGCAACGCTCAACGTACTCCTTGTAGATTGCGCCCATTTCAGGTCTTTTAGACATTGCATCTGCTTCTTGTAAATCAATATCATTAAAATAGGCTTTAACAGTAATCAAACTGTTTTTAAAAGCTGAAATTCGACTTCGTATTTGTTTATACTTATAAATATCTTTATCTAAACCCATTTCTTTTATAATAGAAGAAATCAACCGGTCAGAATCCTGAGTGTCATAAATGGTGAAGTTGGAAGGAAATCCTATTTTATCCGCTTCATGTCTAAGTATGCGAGCAAACACAGAATGAAAGGTTCCCATCCATAAGTTTTTTGCTTCACTTTCACCTACCAATTCTGCAATTCTTTCTTTCATTTCTCGTGCTGCCTTATTGGTAAAAGTCAACGCTAAAATTGAAAAGGCATCTACCCCTGAGGCCATAAGGTGAGCAATTCTATAAGTAAGTACTCTTGTTTTTCCTGAGCCAGCACCAGCAATTACAATTAGTGGTCCTTCCTTGTGAAGTACAGGTTGCTGCTGTGCCTCATTAAGTGATTCAAGATAGGTTTCTGGAACGTTTTTCATAAGGACTTTAAAAGTAGGGATAATCTAATTTCATACCTCATCAAAAAAAAATTAATTTTAAACATCTATATTTAGAAAAAATAATATTTTGAAAACTTTCTATCTTTATCTTTTACCGATGCTTGTGTTAAATTCAAGCTTGATTCATGCCCAACTTAATGAAGCAACATTTAATGAAATTGAATCAAAAGTCGTTGAATGGAGACATCACATTCATCAAAACCCCGAACTTTCTAACAGAGAATTCAAGACCGCTGAATACGTAGCGACTCATTTAAAATCGTTAGGTATCGAGGTTCAAACTGGGGTTGCTCATACTGGTGTTGTAGGGATCCTGAAAGGAAAAAAAGCAGGTAAGGTTGTTGCACTAAGAGCCGATATGGATGCACTGCCTGTAGCAGAACGAAATGACTTGCCCTACAAATCTGAGGTAACAGCTATTTTTAACGGACAAGAAACAGGAGTGATGCATGCTTGTGGTCACGATACTCACGTTGCTATTTTAATGGGTGTTGCTGAAGTTCTCGCTAAAAATAGAAATTTTCCAGGTACAGTTAAATTTATTTTCCAACCTGCAGAAGAAGGTCCACCACCAGGAGAAGATGGCGGTGCAAAACTTATGGTAAAAGAAGGTGTCTTGGAGAACCCCAAGGTTGATGCAATTTTTGGATTACATATTAATTCGGGGACTCATGTTGGTAAAATTACATACAAGCCAGGAGGAATGATGGCTGCTTCTCAACGATTTGTAATTAATGTTAAAGGAAAACAAGCACACGGCTCAACCCCTTGGCAAAGTGTTGATCCAATCGTAGCTAGTGCACAAATCATTAATGGTTTACAAACCATCATTAGTAGAGAGTCTCAACTTACCAAAGAGGGAGCTGTAATTTCAGTGGGGTCTATTCATTCAGGTATTCGATTTAATATCATTCCTGAAAGCTTAGAAATGATTGGCACAATAAGAACCTTAGACCGCAATATGAAAGAACTAATCCGAACACGTATGAACGAGATGGTCCCTGCTATTGCCAAAGCCTATCGTGCTGAAGCAACACTTGAAATTCAAGATGGTGCTGACATCACCTTTAACAATGAAGCTTTAACTAAAAAAATGATTCCAACTTTAGAAAGGGTAGCAGGTGACGATAAAGTTTACGAGATTGATGCCATTACTGGAGCTGAAGATTTTTCATACTTTCAAAACGAAGTTCCAGGCCTTTACTTTTTTCTTGGAGGGACTCCATTAAATATGGAAGAAAGCGAGGCCCCTTCACACCATACTCCATCTTTCTTTGTCGATGATGCAAGTATGCTACTAGGCGTCAAAGCCTTATCGAACCTTGCGGTAGACTTTCTAAAATTCAAGTAGTTTTTAAAGTTCATTTGAATTGGATATGGCCAAATTATAAAGGGATGAACATTTATCCCTTTTTTACTACCTCACGGGCATGCTCAAATCCCATCTGCCACCATTTTTTCATTTCGGATTGATTAAATATTAATGAATTTGAAGTCAATATTTTAGGTGTGTAAAACATACGCAAACTTGCATTATAATCTTCAGCAATGAGTTTTCCTATATGCATATTTTGAACTTCTATTCGGTCAGAAATAAAGCCAAAAATAGTACTTAAGGCGTCAAAAGGATTTCTTGAGTGAGACCTATGGGTTTGTTGAAATTCAGTATCCAAAAGAATTGCATCCACATGTGTTGCACCAAGAGTAATTGCCTTTTCAATAGGAATTACACAACCCAGACCTCCATCTGCATATTCACATCCCTGTTTTGTTGTCAAAGTCATAAAGGGAACATAATTACAAGAAATCCAAATCCAATCCATAAAATCTGAATAGGAACATTCCTTTAGCTTTTTATATTCTACACTATTCCCAGTCAAATTAGCAACACAAACAACAACTTCTTTATTGCTTTGTTTTAAAAAATCAAAATCCTCAATGGAAATTTGTTGTTCAATGAGTCTTCTTAGATTAAAACTTTCACCAAATGTTTTTCTTCCCCGTATAAAGTTTTTAAGCACATTAAAATGATTAATTTTTATACGGTCTTCTCCATTTTTGTTTACAATAATAAAAGGGTTATTGCTGAAAATACTGGATTGATTGACTTGAGTGAAAGCCCTTTTTATGACTTCCACCTTACCCATCGCTAAATGAGAAACCAACAGGCTCCCAGTTGAAGTCCCTAAAAATAAATCGTAAGATTGTTTTTCCTCCTCAAGAAGAAACTGAGCAATTCCTCCAGCAAAAGCTCCTTTACTTCCTCCTCCGGAAATAACCAATGCGCGCATGTCTTATAATTCGGGTATACTGATTAAATTTACATTCTAACTTGATAGAATAAAAATATAAAATAATATGGATGCTATGCAAACTGCGCTTGTCTATTTAAAGGGAGTTGGTCCTGAGCGCGCTCGTTTGCTTAAAGAAGAATTACAATTGCGTACTTACCAAGATCTTCTCCATTTTTTCCCAAACCGCTATATTGATAGAAGTCGTTTTTACCCTATAAACGAACTACCCCATAGCAATGCTGAAATTCAAATCAAGGGACGTATTACCTCTGTTTCTTATGTGCAACAAAAAAGAGGTAAACGAATGATAGCAACTTTTGAAGATCAAACTGGGAGCATGGAGTTAGTTTGGTTTCGGGGACATAAATGGATACGAGATCAACTCAAGATTAATACAGACTATGTGGTCTTTGGAAGGCTTAACTGGTTTAAAGGTAATGCGAGTATGCCCCACCCCGAACTAGAGTTAGAAACAAATTTCAATAAAAACTTAAAAATTTCATTTTATCCGATATACCCTTCCACAGAAAAACTCATCAGCAAAGGAATTTCTCAAAAAATAATTCAAAAAATGATGGTTCAATTATTTCAAAACCAAACTGCTCCATTTTCTGAAACCTTACCGTCATCGATATTAAACCAGTACAAACTTATCGATAAGGATAAAGCTATTAGACAAATACATTTTCCTGACAACCCTCATAATTTAACTCGTGCTCAGATGCGATTAAAATTTGAAGAGTTTTTTTATATGCAAATGCAATTAGTTCTAAAAAACTCTCAACGGAAGCAAAAAATAAAGGGACATATTTTTGAAACAGTAGGAGCAAATTTTAACACATTTTTCAACGAGTACCTTCCTTTTGAACTGACTAGTGCGCAAAAACGTGTGATCAAGGAAATTAGGATTGATATGGGAACTGGAAGACAAATGAATCGACTCCTACAAGGTGATGTAGGGTCTGGAAAAACCATTGTTGCTTTATTATTAATATTAATTGCCATCGACAATAAATATCAGGCATGTCTCGTGGCTCCTACAGAAATTTTAGCTCAACAGCATTTTCAGTCTTTAGCAGAGCAATTACAAAAGTTAAATGTTTCTGTAAAATTATTGACTGGAAGTAGTACCAAAAAAGAACGTCATTCTATCTATGAAGGATTACAAAATGGAGAACTAAGTGTGTTAATTGGGACGCACGCAGTTTTTGAAAATACGGTTCAATTCAATCGTTTAGGAATCGCTGTAATAGACGAACAACATCGGTTTGGAGTTGCTCAACGTTCCAAATTATGGCAAAAAAATGAAATTCCACCCCATATACTTGTCATGACAGCAACCCCCATACCCAGAACACTCGCAATGAGCCTTTATGGTGATTTAGATCTTTCGGTTATTGATGAACTTCCTCCGGGTAGAAAAAAAATCAGAACACTACATCGAACTGATTCAAATCGACTTAAAGTTTTTGCTTTTGTAAAAGAACAAATAGCGTTAGGACGACAAGTATATGTAGTCTACCCTTTGATTCAAGAATCCTCAAAACTAGATTACAAAGATCTAATGGATGGATATGAAAGTTTATCGAGAAGTTTTCCTGTTCCAAACTATCAAATAAGCATTGTTCACGGACAAATGAAATCTGAAGATAAAACCTTCGAAATGGAACGCTTTATTCAAGGAAAAACTCAAATAATGGTTGCTACTACAGTAATTGAAGTAGGTGTAAATGTCCCTAATGCCTCTGTAATGATTATTGAAAGTGCTGAGCGTTTTGGACTGTCTCAACTGCATCAGCTTCGCGGAAGAGTGGGAAGAGGAGCTGATCAAAGTTATTGTATTCTTATGACTGGAACAAAACTCAGTAGAGAAGCTCAAACTCGAATGGAAACCATGACCAGTAGTAATGATGGATTTCAGATAGCCGAAGTAGATTTAAAACTTCGTGGACCTGGAAATATTATGGGAACTCAACAAAGTGGGATTCTTAAATTCAAAATTGCCGATTTAATTCAGGATCAAGCTTTACTAAAAGCGGCGAGAGAACAAGCATTGAGAATAGTTACACAAGATCCCATGATGAAAGATGCTGACCATCAATGCATTAAAAGAACACTTACTGGATTAAAATTTGATTCAAACATTTGGAATTTCATTAGCTAAAAATCGTGAGATAGATTCTTATATTTGCACTTATCGTTTTAAATAATTTTTCTTGAAAATATCTCACAACTGGTTAAAGCAATTTATAAAAGTAGACCTTCCAAAAGAAGAGATAAGCGCGATGCTTACAGATCTTGGTCTTGAAGTTGAAGGAATGCAAGATTTTGAAAGTATTAAAGGTGCCCTGAAGGGTGTAGTTGTTGGAGAAGTCCTGAACTGCGAAGCGCACCCAAATGCTGACCGCCTTAAAAAAACAGAGGTTGCTTTAGGTGATGGTGTTGTTGTTCCAATTGTTTGTGGTGCGCCTAATGTAGCCAAAGGTCAAAAAGTCCTAGTTGCAACAGTAGGTACGATCCTCCATTTTCATGATGGTAAGGAATTGAAAATAGCAAAAAGTAAAATACGAGGTGAGGTTAGTATGGTTATGATCTGTGCTGAAGACGAACTTGGTTTAGGTGACAATCATGACGGAATACTTGTTTTAGATGACACTGAAACCGTTGGGATTGCTGCTTCAGCCCTATTTGATATTGAACAAGATACTGTATTCGAAATTGGCCTAACTCCAAATCGTGCAGACGCGATGAGTCATTTAGGAGTGGCAAGAGATTTAAAGGCCTTATGCATGCTCCGTCAAATTCCTTTCGAATGGTCTTTTCCAGAAACCTCCTCATTTCATGTAGATAACAATCAAAAGACTATTCCAGTAGTTGTTGAGTCCAAGGATAAGTGTACCCAATATTATGGATTGACAATTTCAAATATTAAAATCGCACCATCGCCTGAATGGCTTCAAAATCGACTAAAAGCCATTGGAATAAATCCAAAAAACAATGTAGTAGACGTTACTAATTATGTTATGCATGAATTAGGTCAGCCACTACATGCTTTTGACGCTAATAAAATCCATAATCAAATCATTGTTAAGACCTTTGAAGAGGGAACTAGCTTTACTACCCTTGATGAAGTAGAGCGAAAATTACAAAAAGAAGATCTCATCATTGGCGATGAAAAAAAAGGCCATTGTATCGCTGGTGTTTTTGGTGGAGCAGATTCTGGCGTAAATGATTTGACTTCTTCTATATTTTTAGAAAGTGCCTACTTTGACCCTATCAGCATTCGTAAAACTGCCAAACATCATGGATTGAATACTGACGCTTCATTTCGATTTGAGCGGGGGGTTGATCCTGAAATGGGAATAACTGCTCTAAAAAGAGCTTCGATACTTATCAAACAAGTAGCTGGAGGGGATATTTCAAGTGAAATACAAGAATTTTCTAGGTCTTCAAATGAAGCAGCTCAAATCTTTCTAAGTTATGAAAAACTGGAAAAAACTATAGGTCAAAAGATTGACGAGAAAGATTTAAATACAATTTTAAATGCATTGGAGATCAAAATCAATAATGTCTCTGAAACCGGTATCGGTATGACCATACCTCGATATCGAGTTGACGTAACTCGGCCAGCTGATATTATTGAAGAAATCCTCAGAGTATACGGTTACAATAAATTGGATGAAAAACCTTTGATTTTTGAGGCCAATCCAAATTATGAATGGAAAAGTGTTTATAAACTTGAAAATACAATTGCTAGACAGTTATCAAGTTTAGGCTTTCAAGAAACCATCAACAATTCCCTTACTTCTCCAGACTACACTGCAAATTTTCATGAAAGTGTGACTATAGTCAATCCACTCAGTAAGGAATTATCAAGAATGAGACAATCTCTTATGCACCAAGCGATGGAGGTTGTCAGCTACAATTTAAACCGACAAAATAAACAGCTTAAACTTTATGAATTTGGGAGTGTATATGGAAAAAATAAAGAAGGTTTTGTAGAAGAAAAGCGTTTGAGTATCACACTATCGGGCTCCGTTTTCAATTCACACTGGGAAGAAAATCAGCAGATAGAGCCCTTTTTCTACTTTAAAGGATTGCTCGTTGACTTCTTTAAAACTTTTGGATTTCAAGAATTGCAGTTTGAATCGGCTGAAGATTCCAATTTTGAAATGGCTTTTTCATTATCACATCATCGAAAAATATATGGGACTTTTGGATTAATATCACCGCAGTTAAACAAAGAGTTCGACGTTGAGCAAGATGTTTATTTCGCCGAGATTAACTGGAGCCTTCTTAGTCAGAATGCCTTTTCTAAACAAATTTTGTTTCAAGAAGTAGCAAAATTTCCTTTTATGCGACGTGATTTTGCTTTATTGCTAGATCAAGAAGTCAAGTTTGAATCGCTTCAAGAAATTGCATTTAATACAGAACGTAAAATTTTAAATTCAGTAAGCCTTTTTGATGTTTACGAAGGGAAGAATCTTCCAAAAGGAAAAAAATCTTACGGTATCAACTTCACATTTCAAGATAAAAACAGGACTTTAACTGACAAACAAGTCGATAAGGTAATGCAAAAGCTATTGAAAAACTTTAAAGATAAGTTTCAAGTAGAGCTTCGTTAATTACTTCTTTCAAAGAATTATTTTAATTCGCAAATTTTATTTTATTTTTGTGTAAATGAAATAGAATGATGAAGCTGAAATTATTAACAAAAACTAACATCGAAGAAGCATTATCATCTGTGCGCAATAAGCAGCGTACTGATGCTCAATGCACTGACTCCCTATCAACAATATTTAATGATCTTGATATTAAAATTCAAAACAATTTCGATTTTGATCAACTTGAGACTCAAAAAATCTTTCATTTAGATCAAATTCGTGAGGTGTGTATACATTATCGCTTATGTTTTTTAGACATCAAATATTTCAAAGGAGTACTTCCCCAAAGTGCTCAAGAAGCCATAAGCAAAATTGAAAAGGAACACAACACAAAACTTTCTGACTTTAAAATTATGGCTCCATCTGTACTTTTTAGACTAGAAAAAAAAGACGATCCACTTCTTCTTGTTCCAATGGGTAATAATTTTTATTATTTGGTTCATAAATGGGGGAATGACCTGCATCCCATGAGAAAAATATTTATGTGGCCCTTTAAAAATATATGGAATCTTCTGATCACCTTATTGGGAGTCAGTTGGATTGCAACAGCCTTGACTCCTATGGGCTTATTTACTAAAGACCCAGATGCATCAGCTTACTGGATGCTTTATTTTTTTATGTTTAAAGCCATTGCATCTGTTGTATTATTTTGTGGTTTTGCCTCTGGGAAAAACTTTAATCCTGCTATCTGGAATAGTAGATATAATAAGTTTTAAACCTTAATGATGTCCCAAACCTGCAAGAAATTGTTTTACGGCACCGCCATGGACGTTGCTAAGCTGTGTGGAGTATTGGATACTCTTAATATAGTTCCAGTAGTAAAAGATCAGGCTGAATCAGCACGTCTAGCCGGGTTTGGGATTCTTTTTACCGATCAAGAAGTCTGGGTACACCCGGATGAATTTGAAAAAGCAAGAGAAGCATTAAAGGAACTAGAATTTTAATTTTGTTTTCTTACATTTAGGGTCGAACATTGAATCAAACCTTCCCTATGCAATTTATAATTTTCATTGCCTTTACCCTACTTGTGGGTATTGTAGCCTACCTTGCTACCAGATCAACAAATGAGGAATCAGAAGACGGCTATTTTTTAGGAGGTCGAAGTCTTACCGGTCCTGTAATCGCAGCCTCTTTACTTCTAACCAACCTATCTACAGAACAACTTGTAGGACTTAACGGCTCCGCCTACAACGAAGGAATTTTAGTGATGGCTTGGGAGACCCTTGCTGCAATTGCCATGGTAGTTACAGCAGTTATTCTGTTGCCTCGCTATCTCAAAGGAGGATTAACGACCATTCCACAATTTCTTGAACGGCGTTATGACACTATGACCAAATCCATAACCTCAGGTTTATTTCTAAGTGGTTATGTTGTTGTTCTTTTACCCATAGTACTTTATTCTGGTGCAATTGCTTTAATTGGCATGTTTGACCTTACTAATTTATTCCAACTGGAGCAAAGCCAAACTTTAGTTCTTACAGTATGTTCCATAGGAGTAATTGGTTCTATCTACGCAATTTTTGGCGGACTAAAAGCAGTGGCTGTTTCAGATACAGTCAATGCGATAGGTCTTTTAATAGGCGGTTTAATGATTCCAATTTTTGGACTGTTATTTATTGGAGATGGAAGTTTAGGTTCAGGGGTTGAAGCTCTTTATGCCAATGCACCATCTAAGTTTGATGCCATGGGGTCTTCGGATTCAGCAATACCTTTTAGTACACTCTTTACGGGTATGGTTTTAGTACAACTTTTTTATTGGGGAACTAATCAAGCTATCATACAACGTGCCCTGGGAGCAAAAAACCTTATCGAAGGACAAAAAGGATTAATATTAGCTGCTTTTGTTAAAATACTCGGTCCCCTAATTGTGGTATTACCTGGGCTTATCGCTTTCTATATTTTTGGTGACACATTGGATCCAAGTCAAGCAGATCAATCTTACGGTATGTTGGTAAATAAAGTTTTACCTCCCGTGCTCTTAGGATTTTTTGCAGCTGTATTGTTTGGTGCAATCTTGAGTTCTTTTAATTCTGCTTTGAACAGTTCAGTAACCCTATTTGGACTTGATATCTATAAACTATACATCAATAAGAATGCTTCTGAAAAACAAGTTGTAAAAGCGGGGAAAAGCTTCGGTATCGGTTTAGCTGTTTTATCAATGGTAATCGCCCCTTCAATCGCCAACGCGCCTGAAGGTTTGTTTGGCTATCTTCAAGAAATAAACGGATGCTATACCATCCCAATTTTAACCATTATTTTAGTAGGATATATGACCAAATATGTTCCTGCAGTCGCTGCTAAAGTAGCTATGGGCGTTGGTGTAGTCATGTATTCTTTTAGTCAGTTTTTCTTAAAAGGCTATGTAGAAAGTAACGGAGGTGAATACCCTCATTACTTACATGTTATGGCAATCTTATTTTTGTTTAATATCGTTTTGATGTTACTTATTGGAAAACTCAAACCAAGAGAAGAAGCTTACGAACAAAAGTATACTAAACAGGTTGACATTACTCCTTGGAAACCTGTAAAAGTGATGGGCATTATTATTACTGTGATCGTTATCAGTACTTACTTTATCTTTACTTAAATTATTGATAAAGTTTTTCTCGGAGTTCCTTAATTTTTGAGTCAGTCATATATTCATCAAATGACATATGTCGATCTATAATTCCATTAGGAGTTAACTCAACTATACGATTACCCAAAGTTTGAGCAAAAGCATGGTCACTTGTGCTACATAATAGGGTGCCTTTAAAGTTTTTTAAGGAATTATTAAAAGCCGTGATAGATTCCAAATCTAAGTGGTTTGTTGGTTCATTTAACACAAGTACATTAGCCCGCTCCATCATCATTTTGGAAAGCATACAACGAACTTTTTCACCTCCTGAGAGTACATTAGACATTTTTAATGCTTCCTCACCACTAAATAACATTTTACCAAGAAAACCTCTTAAAAAGACTTCTTCACGTTCCTCTTCGGTCTTAGCATATTGACGTAGCCAATCCACCAATGAAACAGGAGAATCAAAAAAATCATCATGGTCTACAGGTAAATAAGCTTGAGAAGTAGTAATTCCCCAAGAACAAGTTCCAGAATCTGCATGAGCTTCATTCATGAGGATATTATAAAACATTTCAATAGCACGAGTATCTTTAGAGTGAACAATCACTTTATCACCTTTAGCTAAATTAAGATTGACATTTTTAAACAATGCACTCCCTTCTGCCGAAACAGATAACTGTTCAATATTCAAGATTTGATCACCAGCTTCACGCTCTTGATCAAAGATAAGTGCCGGATATCGACGACTAGAGGGTTTAATCTCTTCAATATCAAGCTTATCAATCATCTTTTTTCGAGAAGTTGCTTGTTTAGATTTTGCTACGTTGGCTGAAAATCGAGCTATAAATTCTTGTAATTCTTTTTTCTTTTCTTCTGATTTCTTATTTTGTTGAGCGCGTTGACGTGCTGCCAGTTGACTTGATTCGTACCAAAAAGTATAGTTTCCAGAAAAATGATTAATCTTTCCGTAATCAATATCAGAAATGTGAGTACATACCGCATCAAGAAAATGTCTGTCGTGAGAAACTACGATTACAGTATTTTCATAATTTGCTAAAAAATGTTCTAACCACATTATGGTATCATAATCCAGGTCATTAGTAGGCTCATCCATAATGAGCACATCTGGGTTCCCAAATAAGGCCTGAGCAAGTAGAACACGTACTTTTTGTTTACCATCTAATTCACTCATTAATTTATAATGCAGATCTTCATTTATTTCTAAATTTGAGAGTAATGCAGCTGCTTCACTATCTGCGTTCCATCCATTCATTTCTTCATATTCCAACTGGAGCACACCTACTCGTTCCCCATCAGCGTCTGAAAAATCTTCCTTAGCATAAAGGCTGTCCATTTCTGATTTGATTTCAAAAAGTGTTTTATTACCTCTCAAAACCGTCTCTAAAACAGCATAGTCGTCATAGGCATTATGGTTTTGTTCTAAAACGGACAAACGCTTTCCTGACTCTAAATGAACACTGCCAGAATTAGCATCTTGTTTGCCTGAAATGATTTTTAAAAAAGTAGATTTTCCTGCACCGTTAGCACCTATGATCCCGTAACAATTTCCAGGAGTAAAACTAACGTTAACCTCATCAAATAAGACTCGTTTTCCAAATTGAACTGAAAGATTCGAAACCGATAACATATCTTTTTTTAAGATGCAAACTTACATAAAACCTTGATAGTGATTTAACCTCTACCCATATTTTTTAAACTGTTAAAAATTGTATTTTTAGCACATGATTGATAGATTATTATTTAGCTTCATTTTTTTAGGATTAATTAGTTCTTGTGTTTCAGAAAAACATCCAGTAACTAGAATTTTTTTAGGAGGACAAATTGTCAACCCATCCTCAAGAACGGTGACCTTATATCAAGGAAATAAACCCATTGAAATGTTTCAATTAGATGGAGAATTACGTTTTCAAAAAAAATATGATTCACTCAGAAGCGGTATTTTTAAATTGGAGCATCTTCCTGAATATCAATCCCTACTGCTAGAAGAAGGTGACAGCCTTTGGGTTAGGATCAATGCTGCGGCATTTGACGAATCCATTGTCTATTCTGGTTCAGGCGCATCCAAAAATAATTTTTTAATGGAATTATTTTTAAAACAAGAAAAAGAAAACCAATTCTTATCTTCAAAATACGCTAGTGATCGAGATGTTTTTAGCAGACTATTAGACTCCATGCTTCTTGAAAAAAAGAATTTATGGATAGGAATGGACTCCCTAAACACCCTCTCTCCTATTGCCCAAAAAATAACACAAGCTGCATATATCTACCCTTACGCAACAATACGAGAACGCTATGCGCTTCTACGTGGTTCGCAATGGACTAATGAAGAGGACAGTATTTATTTTAGTTATCGCAAGTATTTAAATTACGGTGATAATGATCTGGCTTTTTTTGACCCCTATATCAATTATGTTCTAAATTACATTAATAAAAATGCTTTAAAGCCCGGAGCTTCTTATTTTCAAATCAAACAAACTACAGATTTTAATATTAAACGCCTTGAGGTATTGGACAAAAATATAACCGGAACTTTACTCCGAAATAATTTGGCACGAGCAATTGCTTTTGAGGAAATTTTGACTTTTGAAAATCACGGCCAACATGAACGTTTCCTTCAATTCTACGCTACTATTAACACCTCGTCAGTTTACCTCGCTGAAGTTTTAGGTTTACACAACGACATCAGCAGTATGGAGCCCAAAAAACCACTACCAAAGATTTTGTTGCAAAATGCTCAACGAGATACAATTAATAGTGCCTTATTAGCAAATGAGAAAACAACTGTGATATATTTTTGGTCTCAAACTCAAATGAATCATTATCGAGATACCTTACAACGGGTTAAAAGATTTCAAGAACAATATCCTCAAATACGTTTTGTAGGTATCTGTATACAACCATTCAACACCATGGTTGACGAAGTTCAAAAGATAATGGAGGTTGATAAAAAGAACCAATTTGCTCTTGTAGATTTTGAAAATGCAAGAAAAGAATGGGTTTTAACCTTACTCAACAAGGCCATCGTATTGGACAGTAGAGGACGAGTAATAGAAGGCTTTGGAAATTTTTCGAATAGCAACTTTGAATCCTTGTTAAAAAAACTAAACTGAGGCTTAGTTTCCTTTTTTATGATCAGCTAGAAATTTTGCAAGACCAATATCAGTCAAAGGATGGTTTAACAAACCTTTAATTGCGGCTAACGGACCTGTCATAACATCAGCGCCAATCTTTGCACAGTTTACTAAATGCATAGTATGACGAACAGAAGCCGCTAAAATCTGAGTTTCGAAAGCATAATTATCATACACCAAACGAATATCCTCAATCAATTCCAAACCGTCTGTAGAAACATCATCCAAACGCCCTATAAAGGGGGACATATAGGTAGCTCCTGCTTTTGCAGCAAGTAAAGCTTGACCAACGGAAAATATTAAAGTACAGTTCGTTTTGATTCCTGCATCAGAAAAATATTTAAGTGCCTTTACCCCATCTTCAGTCATAGGGATTTTAACAACAACTTGTGGGTGTAAAGAGGCAAGTGATTCTCCTTCACGAATCATCCCTTCAAAATCAACTGCAATTACTTCTGCTGAAACATCACCGTCAACAATTTCACAGATATCGACATAATGTTTCAGAATGTTATTTGCTCCTGTTATTCCTTCTTTTGCCATCAAAGATGGGTTGGTAGTAACACCATCTAGTACTCCTAGCGCTTGAGCTTCACGGATTTGATCTAGATTTGCAGTGTCGATAAAAAATTTCATAAAAAATGCAGTTATAGTTTGTAATGATTCATTAAAAGTTTTTCAAATATACGACTTGGGAGCAGGCTTTTTAATGTTCCTGAGAGTTTTTGTAAAGGAGTACCAACCTTGTAGCGAACCTTTAACTTTGAGGTCTCAATCAGCGACTCTATAATTTCAGTAATTTCTATAGGATCGATCCCATTATCCACATGATCATTTATTTGTTCTAAACTGAATTGATATGTTTTAAAATAAGGGGAGTCTTTATCTAAACTAGCGTAATGACGTCGGTCAGCTATATTGGAAGCAAAATCTCCTGGAGCTACATTACAAATGCGAATGCCGTGCCCCTTGGTTTCCATCCGTAAAGCTTCTGACATGCGTTCTAAGGCTCCTTTAGCAGCTGAATATGATCCTCTAAAAGGAAGCCCAATATCCGCCGCAATAGAAGTTATGTTGATAATTAGACCTTCGCCTTGTAATCGCATTTGAGGGAGTACGGCCTGCATAAGTTGCAGAGGACCAAAACAATTCACTTCAAAATGCTGCCTTACTGCATTAAGTTCAATTTCTTCCATAGGGCCAATCATACCCACACCAGCATTATTGATTAAGACATCTAACCTACCAGACTGATCTAGTACAGACTTTACACAACGCCATATGCTTTCTGAATCTGCATTTTCTAAGGCTAAAAAACTAAAAGGATGTTGTTGATCATAGCGTTCCGGTTTACGACTGGTGCCGTATACAGTATGTCCTTTTTTATGTAAATAAAGAGCAGTAGTCAAGCCTAGGCCTGATGAAGCTCCAGTAATTAACACGACTTTAGACATTTTGTAAAAATTAAAAAAGGGCAAGCGATCTACATCACACCGCTACGACCGCCTACCCTTGCTGTGTTCCCACCCTGGGGGATTCAGCAGGAGCTGGTTGTGTAGGACTTGCCCAGCGCAAATATAAGCCCTTCAGATGAGTTCAACAATCATTTTAATTGCTTAATTTTGATTTCATTTGATTCTAAAATTTCATCTGATTTATGCCCATGAAAAGTATAGTATATCTGTCATTTGTTCTTATTTTAATGAAATGTGGAGGACCAAAATCACCAAATTTTAAAATTTTAACTGGGGCTAAAAATAATAAGGCAGTATCCGGAGACACATTACAGCTTAAACTCAATAAAACTTTTGAGGCAGCTACAGTTAAGTATTTTCTCAATAATCAACAAATAGCTGAGGATCATGTCTTAACAAATGAACCTCTTGGAGTTCATACCGTTAAAGCTGTTGTGAGCCAGGGAGATACTACTTTTGAAAAAACAACAACCCTTACCCTACTCGCTTCTGCCCCACCCAAACTTTTTACATATGAATTAATTGCAACTTATCCACATGATATAACAGCCTATACACAGGGATTGGAGTTTGATGGAGAAGTACTCTATGAAAGTACCGGACTCAATGGTAAATCAAGCTTAAGGAGAGTTGATTATAAATCAGGAAATCCAATCGAAAACAAACCATTAGACGATAGTTACTTTGGAGAGGGTTTAACCATTTTAAATGATAAAGTAATTCAGTTGACCTGGAAGTCACTTAAAGGGTTTGTGTACGATAAAGAATCGTTAGAAATGCAAAAATCCTTCCCCTTTACAGCGAGTAAGGAAGGATGGGGATTGTGTAATGATGGCACTTCACTTTACAAATCGGACGGCACTCACCGTATTTGGACATTAGATTCTCAAACATATGAGGAAAAGGGAAACATCCAAGTAATGACCCATAAGACTTCTCTAAAAAACCTCAATGAATTGGAATGGGTTGATGGAAAAATTTACGCCAATACTTATCAATTTCAAAAAGATGTCGTAGTTGTTATTGATCCTAAAAGTGGTGCTGTAGAAGGAGTAATTGATTTTTCAGGGCTAAAGGAAAAAGTAAAACAGCATCCCCAACTCAATGTTTTTAATGGAATAGCTTACCACTCGGCTCGAAAAACTTTCTTTGTTACAGGAAAAAACTGGGACACTCTTTTTGAAGTGAAGATACTTCCGAAAGAATGAAGCGTTTTATACTTTCAAGAGAAGTGCTTCCAGAACATATAGATGAACTCGGCCATGTAAATAATGTTCAATACTTGTATTGGGTCCAAGAAGCTGCGCATATTCACTGGAAAGAGCTCACTAAAAATACAAAAGAAACTTTGGGAGTCTGGGTGGTTAGAAGTCATTCTATCACCTATAAACAACCTGCTTACGTAGGGGAATTCCTAACCCTTCAAACTTTTGTTAACGGTAGTAGGGGTGTTTTATCTGAACGGATTGTGGAAATTTATAACGCTGATAAAAAACTAGTGGCTCAATGCAGTACACAGTGGTGTTACTTAAATCCAGTGACTGGTCAGGCCCAAAAGATACCTAGAATCATTATTGACCTATTCGAAAACTAGAAAAAGTTACCCAACTCTAATCAGTGTATCCAACAAATAATGGTCTTTGATCCATAAGAGCATGCACCTCTTTTGCCACAGCGTTTAATTCCGATTCGTCTTCAGGATTTAGCAGCACTCGATCTATAAAGTCAACAATAGTTGACATGTCATCCTCTTTTAGACCTCGAGTAGTTATTGCAGCAGCACCAATACGAATTCCTGATGTTACAAAAGGTGATTTATCATCAAAAGGAACCATATTTTTATTGGCAGTGATCTCTGCTTTTACGAGGGCTTTTTCAGCATCCTTCCCAGTGATATTCTTGTTTCGAAGATCGATTAACATCATATGGTTATCTGTGCCTCCAGAAATTAAGTGATAGTCTTTGGCAACAAATGCAGCAGCCAATGCTTGTGCATTTTTTCTTACCTGTTCCATATAGATTTTAAACGAAGGAGCTAAAGCCTCTTTAAATGCAACAGCTTTCCCAGCAATTACATGCATTAAAGGCCCTCCTTGATTTCCAGGAAAAACCGCCATATTTAACAGGTGCGACATTTTTTGAGGAGTACCATTTTTTAAAGTCAATCCAAATGGATTGTCAAAATCTTTTCCCATTAAAATCAAACCTCCCCTTGGACCTCTTAGGGTTTTGTGGGTAGTGGTTGTTACCACATGACAGTGAGGAATGGGATCGTTCAACATACCGGTAGCAATCATTCCAGAAGGATGTGATATATCAGCTAACAAAAATGCACCTACAGCATCTGCAATTTCACGGAACTTAGCGAAATCAATATCTCGAGAGTATGCTGAAGCACCTGCAATCAACATTTGCGGTTTGACTTCTTGAGCAATTTCCATTATAGTGTCGTAATTCAATCGTCCAGTTGCTTCTTCAACTCCATAAAAATGAGCCTTGTAAAGACGCCCTGAGAAGTTAACAGGGGAACCGTGGGTTAAGTGTCCTCCATGGGAGAGGTCAAATCCCAAGATAGCATCTCCTGGCTTTAAAAAAGCGTGAAAAACTGCAGTGTTAGCTTGAGAACCAGAGTGAGGCTGAACGTTAGCGTAAGAGGCACCAAAGAGTTGTTTTGCCCGGTCTATTGCTATTCGCTCTACTTCATCAACAACTTCGCAACCTCCGTAATAACGTTTACCGGGATAGCCTTCGGCGTATTTGTTGGTTAAAACTGATCCAGTGGCTTGCATAACCGCTGGACTGGTAAAATTTTCAGAAGCAATTAATTCAATTCCATTTAATTGACGTTGTTCTTCTTCTTTTATCAAATCAAATACTGCTGTATCCTGTGGTGACATATTATAAATAATTTAGGGAGTAAAATTAATGAGTTTAGATGAGCTTTTAAGTACGATTTTCACTAAATCAAAATCAATTTATCCATGAGTAATTAACAAGCTAAAACCATCCGGCTGAATCACTCTATTTTAAAAAATTTTGCCAATTTGACGGTTTAATGATTTTAAAAGAAGACAATAAGTCAGCTGAATATCAATGGAATAGCTTTTGAATTAAAGTTTTATAAAAATTGCTATGAATCTGAAAAATCTTACCACTAAAGCCCAAGAATGTGTTCAACATGCACAACAGTTAGCTTTTGAAAACGATCACCAGCAACTAGAAAATGAACATCTTTTTCAAGGGTTATTAGAGACTGATGACAATGTAATTCCCTATTTATTTACAAAATTAAAAATCCCTCTTGGGTTGTTAAAACAACTGAATGAAAGCCTACTTAAAAGTTTTCCCAAAGTAACAGGAGTCTCATCGCAAACACTCTCCCAAAAGGCTTCACAAACCTTGATGAATGCGATTGCAATTGCTAAAAAACAAGGAGATGAATATGTTGCTACAGAACATTTACTTTTAGCCGTATATGAGTCTAAAAGTGAAATTTCTAAAATACTAAAAGACCAAGGCATTACGAAGACCGCACTCAATAAGGTCATCCAAGAATTACGAAAAGGAGAAAAAATCACCTCTCCCTCTGCTGAGCAGAACTACAATGCACTTGAAAAATATGCGAAAAATTTAAATCAACTTGCCAAAGAGGGAAAACTAGATCCTGTTATAGGACGAGATGAAGAAATAAGAAGAACTCTTCAGATTCTTACAAGAAGAACTAAAAACAACCCAATACTCATAGGTGAACCTGGAGTTGGTAAAACTGCTATAGCAGAAGGGATAGCACATCGAATTGTAAATGGTGATGTACCAGATAACTTGAAAGATAAAACTCTTTTCTCATTAGATATGGGTGCCTTGGTAGCAGGTGCTAAATACAAAGGAGAGTTTGAAGAAAGATTAAAATCTGTAGTAAAAGAAGTTCAAAAATCTGATGGAAACATTGTGCTTTTCATAGATGAGATTCACACTTTAGTGGGCGCAGGAAAAGGAGAA
>JAQWHT010000060.1 GCA_029249225.1 Flavobacteriaceae bacterium | reverse complement strand
TCAAAAAATGATGATTTAAGAGCTAATATTTCGATCTTTTGAAAAACTTTAGATTCTCGGAAAATACTTTTTGACGGATGGTGGGAACAAGATATCAGAGAGGAAATTGAAGCAGAAGACTGGCTCAAATAAATTGAGTAATTGAAAAATAAATAAAAATGGGAATTTAACTTAGTTGACATGGAGAATATTCTCAAGAATTTTTCCTCATTATTTATTATTTGTGGGGCTTTACTTTTCTGGTATATTGAATGGTATTGGGTTGTTGTATCTTATAATATTGTTTTATCATATTTGTCTTTTACTATATATAGGGATTACAATGAAAATTCTAGATATAGAAATAAAATCCATTTAATATTTTACATAGGGTTGCCATTAGTTTTAAACTTTATTGGCTTTTTAATTTCAATTATCAAAGGATTTGAAGAAATTCCTGAATGGGAAATTCAAGCAAAGAAAAATATAAGCAAAGAAGATCTTGATGAATTGTTTGATAACAGGAGTGTTAATTATGGCTGATTAGAGAAAAAGATGGTGTGCCGCTGTCCTGTGCCCCCAAGGCTAAGAGACAAGCGGCACATATAACTTCCCTGTTTTCATTTCTCCACCAAAACATATACATTGCAGTAACTATTGAGATTTTGTAAATGATCCTAATGGTTGTTATTCTTTAATAAGACTTGTGTGCAAATAGTGTGCAAGTGAGGAAACAAAAAAGGGACTATATTTCTATAATCCCTTTGTATAAAATGGGTGGAAGAGCGGTCTCGAACCGCCGACCTCCTGAACCACAATCAGGCGCTCTAACCAACTGAGCTACAACCACCATTTGTTGGGCAGCAAATATAATAAGATTTAATTATTAAATCGCAAACAAAAATCACTCTCTTGATTAATTATTTAAAGAACTTACACTTTTTCGAAGTTCATGTATCTTGAAAAAAACGACTATATTATTTTCACTATATTTAAAAATGAAGTTTTTAGAAAAATACTATCCAATACTCCTTGCCTTTCTAAGTTTTCTTTATTCAATTTATTTGTGGTTTTCAGGTGATCAGCTTGAAGGTCTCTATGTTGGACTTTGGCCCATCACGATCTTGGGTTTTGCAATCGCAATAAGGCAAAGAAGAAATGACAATACAAACGAAAAGAGATGAATAATAAAATAATGTTTATTGCAGGGTTCATCATCTTTGTAATATATGTGTATTTCCTGATTACGATCGTAAGAAAGCAACAACGTAAGAAGCTTTTAAATCCTTCTGATTCTTTTGACACCAATGACTTAGATGGAATTGGTAATCAAGGACGGTTTCCATCGAAAAACTAAGGATGTAATTTAGGACTTTAACATACTCTATGACTTCGTGTCTGCTGGGTAGGTTATCCCAACTTGAGATCTTATAGTATCCATCAGGATTGCAATATCCTCACTGTTTTTCCAGCTCCATTTAGCCGATTCAAGTTTACCTGCCCGAATACAACGATTAGCTTCAACTATTTCGTAAGTGTACCCTGCTCCATTAAAGTCAAAAGATTTTTTAATTTCTTTTCCTCTTTTCACCAGTTTTACATGAGATGTGTGATGCCATTGAGAATCCATATATATCTCTCCGTTTTCGCCACACAATGTAGCCCTCATATCTTCGTTGTGTGTAAAACTTGAATACAACATTGCTTGAGCTTTTTCATAAGAAAATATAAAGCCCAGTTGTTCATCAACATTTTCTTTTGTCAAAATAGCACTTGCTTTGATCTCTTGTGGAAGGCCTAAAAAACTATATGCTAAAAAAAGTGGATAGATGCCGATGTCTAATAAGCTACCTCCTCCTTTTTCAGGATTAAATACTCTGGAGTCTTCTCCCCTATCCAATCCGTTAAAACTAAAAGTTGAATTGATATAACGTAAGCAGCCAATCTCGTTTTGATCAATCCATTGATGAACCTGTTCAAATGCAGGATTGAATCGGGTCCAAAGAGCCTCCATTAAGAATACATTATACGTTTTGGCAGTAGTTATCATCTCCTGTACTTCTTCTGCATTCATTCCCAGAGGCTTTTCACATAGTACGGATTTACCCATTTTCATGGCTTCTATAGAAAGAGACTTATGCAGAGGGTGTATGGAGGCAATATAAACCACATCCACTTCTGGATTTGAAAACAGCTCACTATAATTTGAATACTGGTGGACAGCACCAAATTTTTTAGAAAATTTTAGAGCACGATCTAACTCTGAAGAGGCAACTGCATGAAGGATAGAACCGGGAACTAGAGCTAAATCTGCTGCAAATTTATGTGCAATATTTCCTAAACCTACTATTCCCCAGCGTATTGGTTTCATTGATGCGTTTTAACGGACTAAATCAAAAAGATTAGAAGTTGACAACAGACTTCTTGACGTAAAGCCCTCGCCTGCATCAACACCAATTAAGCGACCAAAATTTTTAGCCCTATAACTTACACTTTCTATAAAATTTTTACTCGAAATGGGTGTTTCAGATTCGTTAGAATCAGGATTATAAAACTGAGTACTGTATGCCTTTACAGCATCCATCTTAATTTTTAAGTGAGCAGAAATATCGATGATTATATCAGGTTTAATATCCATCCATTGAATATACTCTAGGACCAATTTAGGTCGCCATGGTTCTTGTTTATTTCCATTTTCATCCCGTGTTTCTATCTTTTCTAATCCACTGAGAAAACAAGCGTCATTTACTAGGGCATTCCCTTTACCGTGATCGATATGTCTATCATACACAGCGTTACAAAGTACCAATTGAGGCTTAAGCAAACGTATTTTTGCTATCATTGCCAATTGATGTGTCTCATCGTTTTGAAAAAAACCATCTCGAAAATTCATATTCTCACGTTGAATAACTCCCAAAATTTCAGCTGCTTTTTGTGATTCTATTCTTCTTGAGTCAACCGAACCTCTTGTGCCTAGTTCACCCTGTGTCAAATCAATAATAGCAACCGATTTACCTTGAGCTTTTGACAGAGCTATACTTCCTGCGCACCCCAACTCAACGTCATCTGGATGGGCCCCTATTGCCAATACATCTACAGGTTTGGTCATTTAATCTTAGATATAGATTGAAGAAGGTCCCGTTGAATGTCATCAATAGCTTCGATACCTGCTGAAAAACGAACCATTTGCTCGGTAATTCCTTGCGCTTGTCGTTCATCTTCACTCAATAATGCATGAGATGTGAGTCGTGGACTTAAGGCCGTACTCTCTATACCTGCTAAACTCATTGTGGGCTTAACCAGTTCTAGTCCCAATAAAAACTTTTTTGCATCCAAATTAGGTGCTAAATCAAAAGACAATATTCCTCCAAAACCACTCATTTGCTCCTTAGCAACATGATGGCCCGCATGATCTTCAAGACCAGGATAATAAACTTGCTCGGTCCAATCTTGTTCTTGCAAAAATTTAGACAACAGGAGAGCGTTGTTATTTTGAGCTTGTACTCTTAGATACAGAGTTTTTATACTTCGTTCTAAAAGCCAAACAGTGTATTCACTTAAGTTACCTCCTAAATTTTTAGCCGACTCAAAAACGTGCTCAATAATTGATTTTTTTGAGAGTACAACTCCTGCTGAAATATCACTATGCCCTCCAAGATATTTAGTTGCACTATGGATTACGATATCAATACCATGAGCAATGGGCTTCTGATTTACTGGACTTGCAAAAGTGTTGTCAATCATAGTCCAGAGTGATTTACTTTTAGCTAGTCTACTTATCTCTCTTAAATTGGTGATTTTAAGTGTTGGATTACTTGGAGTCTCAACATATAAACCTTTTGTATTTGACTTGATTTCTACTTCAAAGTCACTGGAATCTAAACCTTTTGCAAAACTGAACTCTATCCCGTATTTTGGAAATTCTCTTTTTATAAAATTACGCGTGCCCCCGTAGATATCGTCTTGAAAAATTACGTGATCACCAGAGCTTAAATGAGAAAGTAAGGCTGTACTTACTGCAGCCATACCTGATCCAAAAATCAAACCTGCTTCAGCTCCTTCCAAAGCAGCAATTTTTTCGCACAAACCCCTCTGGTTTGGAGTATTAAAATAACGAGGGTATTGTTTTATCTCAACGTCATTAAATGCATAAGAAGTTGAAGTGAAAATTGGTGAGGTAGCACCTCCGTGTTGGGTGTCTTTTAGTTCACCTGCATGAACACACAAGGTTCTAAAATCAGCCGATTTATTCATTTGATTCAATCCAAGAAATTACACTAGGATCATCAGGTTGTGTTCTTGGAGAAACAACACGTGCTAATCTTCCGTCTGGATTGATTAGATACTTCTGAAAATTCCAGGAAACACTTGAATTTACTGTCCCATTTTTTGCTTCTTGAGTTAAAAACTCGTAAACAGGATGCATGTTTTTTCCCTTAACCGAAATCTTACTCATCATGGGAAAGGTTACACCATAATTTTGTTCACAAAAAACTGCAATTTCTTCGTCTGTACCTGGCTCTTGTCTTAAAAAATCATTAGCTGGAAAACCTATAATTACAAAGTCATCTTCACCATATTTTTCATATAAAGCTTGAAGCTTTTTGTACTGAGGAGTAAGTCCGCACTTAGAAGCGGTATTGACTATCATTACTTTTTTTCCTTTGAGGGAATTAAAGTCAAAGTCATTTCCCTCCAAATTTTTCACGGTAAACTGATAAATAGTTTCGCCACTATTATCCTGTGACAAGGAGGCCTGTGTTGCTATCATAAAGACAATTAGTATTAATTTTAATTTCATTGTTTTTTTTTTCAAATGTCGCTGTTTTTTTTGGTTCTAAAAAACCAATGCTGAAAATCAAACAACTTCAGCACTCAATCCTTCGTCCAAAAGTGCTGTACAGCGAGGGATTAAATCTTTTAATGAACCTGTTTTAACCGAGCATTTTCCTGTAAAATGAACCAAGTAGGCACATTGTTCTGCCTGCATAAACGTGTGATCGCAAATTTTGATTAAACATTGAATAACGTGATCAAAAGTATTTACATCATCATTATACAAGATGATTTCATGCTCCTTGTCTGGTTCTACAAGAACTTGTTCTATCCCTTCAGGACTTTCCTTGGGCTTGGTAGCTACTATTTTATGAATTTTAGAGCACACCATGATTCTCTTTCTTTTATACTAACCAAAGTTAGGTTTAAGTTTTGACAACTCTCGCGTAATACTTCAACATCATCTTTGTAAAAGCCAGACAAAAACAAACTTCCTCCAACAATTAATCCATCAGCATAACTAGCTACTTGCTCTAACAAAATATTTCGATTTATGTTTGCAAAAATAAAATCATAGGTCGAATTATTTGTTTTTAGGGAGTCCGCTCTTTTTGCGAGAAAATTCTTACAATTATTGGTCTGTGCATTTTCTATACTATTCTCTACACACCACGGGTCATTGTCAATAGCATTTACTTGAAGAGCACCTTTCTTTGAAGCCAAGATACCTAAAATGCCAGTTCCACAACCCATATCTAAAATTGTTTTGTCAACTAAAGTTTCTTCTAAAACGAATTCCATCATCATATGAGTTGTGGGATGGTGACCCGTTCCAAAGCTCATTTTTGGATTGATGATCACTTCATATAATTTTCCATGTTTTTCATGAAATTCTGCTCGTATCACACAAGTATCTCCCACAAAAATGGGATGAAAATTCGATTCCCACTTTGCATTCCAGTTTTCAGGTGCTATTTCAGAAGTGGTAAACCTAACTTCAACTTCATTACTATGGAGAAGATCTATTGATTCTAGAAAATTTTCTTTGTGATCATCCAGAGACACATAGGCATTAAAGCCATTTTCTGTTTCTAAGAAACTTTCGAAGGGTAACTCTTGTAATTCTGCCAACAAAATCTCCTCCCATGGAGACTTAGGATGTATAGAAAAGCGGTACTCTACATAAGCTTTCGCCATTAAAAAGCATTTACTATGTCCATAAAGTCTTCGGCCTTTAAAGAAGCTCCACCAATGAGTCCGCCATCCACATCGGTCATGGAGAAAATTTCTTTTGCATTACTAGGCTTAACACTTCCTCCGTAAAGAATTGAAACATGGTCTGCTAGTGATTTATCATATTGATTTTCAATTTGTTGCCGAATAAATGCATGCATTTCTTGAGCTTGTTTAGGACTAGCAGTCTCCCCTGTTCCGATTGCCCAAACTGGCTCATAGGCTAAGATAATTTGATTCCAAGCGTCACTGGGTAATTCAAATAATGCAGAGGCTAGTTGTTTTTTTACCAAATCAAAATGCTTGTTTTCTTTTCGTTCACTCAACTCTTCTCCAAAACAAAAAATAATTTTCATTCCTGCATCAATTGCTGAGGAGACTTTTAATTTAAGAGAATCATTTGTTTCTCCGTAGAGCGAACGACGCTCAGAATGACCCAAAATAACTGTATGCACTTCTGTACCTATAAGCATGGACGAAGAAATTTCTCCCGTGTGGGCACCCGAAGCAGCTGCATTCATGTTTTGAGCAGCAACAGTAATAGCATGGCCTTTAAGTTTTTCAACGGATTGGGATAGTTGAGTAAAAGCAGGTGCAACATAAACAGACACATCATCGCGAATTACGTGTTGCATTAAATTATCTAATAAAAGTTCTGTTTCAGGCGTATTGTTGTTCATCTTCCAATTTCCTGCTACAATTTGATTTCTCATGTTTAAAATGTTTTAATTCTTGGATCTAAATAAGCGTATATAAAATCGACCACAATATTAATGATAATAAAGAAGAAGGCAATGGTTAATACTGCTCCCATTACAACTGGAATGTCCAATTGATTTAAAGCTTCTACAATCTCTTTACCTAAACCTTTCCATCCAAAGATGTATTCTACGAATATTGCTCCAGCTAATAGTGATGCAAACCAGCCTGATATTGCAGTTATCACTGGATTTAAAGCGTTTTTAATTGCGTGTTTAAATAGGACTTGATAATGAGAAAGTCCTTTAGCATAAGCTGTACGTATATAGTCTTCTGTCATTACTTCTAATAAATTACTTCTCAAGAGTTGAATTATGACTGCCAAAGGTCTAATTCCTAAAACAAAGGAAGGTAGGACTAAATTTTTCCATTGTAATTTATTACCTTCCCCTAAATCATCTAATTCGTAAAGACTTCCTGTCATATTCAAACCAGTAAATTCATGGAGTACATATCCAAAAAACCAAGAAAATAATATCGCACTAAAAAAAGAGGGAACACTCATTCCCAAAGTACTGAACAATAGTAAAAACCGATCGAGCCAAGTATCTTTATTTAATGTTGCTACAATTCCAAAAAAAACACCTAAAACTATGGCAATACTCATTGACGAAACAGCAAGTAAAGCAGTATTAGGCAAGGTTTCTTTGATGATTTCTGCAATGGGTTTACCTCTTTTTTGATAGGAAGTCCTAAAATAAGGTGCCTTAATGACTAAAACACTTTGATCAAAATTCGAAATTACCCATCCACCGTATACCTCTGGATCATAGTACCCAAATTGTTCTGGATCATTCGAATGAATAGAAACCGGAAGTAAATCATTGAGGTAATTAAAGTATTGGGTTGTTAAGGGCAGATCAAAACCAAACTTTGCTTTTATGATCTCCAATTGAGCGCTATCCTCGTTTTGATCCATCATCATTTGAGCAGGATCACCTGGCAAAACGGTAAAAAGAAAAAAAACTAAACTTGCGACACCCCAAAGTGCCATTAAAGTTGTTCCAAATTTTTGCCCAATATAACGGATCATTATGTGACTGGCTGTTGCAAGTGAATCAATGCAAAAACTGCATAGTTGACCATATCATGATAGTTGGCATCAATTCCTTCACTAACCAATGTCTTTCCTGAATTCTCTTCTATTTGTTTTACTCGAAGTAGTTTTTGTAAAATAAGGTCTGTAAGTGAACTCACTCTCATGTCTCGCCAAGCTTCGCCATAGTCATGATTTTTTTTCATCATTAGATCAAAAATGATTTGGAATTGTGCATCATAAAGTAATAAAGCATCATCAACATTTAGATCAGGTTGTTCAGCGATACCCTTATCAATTTGAATCAAAGCCATGATACTGTAATTGACAATTCCTATGAATTCAGATTCTTGTCCTTCAGCTACCATCTGTTCTTTGTTTATTTGTAAACTTCTGATTCTTTGAGCTTTAATGAAGATTTGGTCTGTAAGAGACGGAAGTCTTAAAATTCGCCATGCAGCACCATAATCTGACATTTTATTTTTAAATAAAGACCGACATTGAACGGTTACTGTTTGGTACTGTTTTTTGGTCACTTCCATTTCAACTAAATTTGCCTAAATTTCGAACTTAAATTTAATTTTAAACTTTAATTTAAAAAAAAGTTATCAAAAAGAAAGCCACAACTTTATCTCTCAATATCAGAGGAGAATTGATTGACCTCCAACATCCTAAAGTAATGGGAATACTGAATTTAACTGAAGATTCCTTTTTTGATGGGGGAAAGTACACAAATACTAATCTAGCCTTAAAGCAGGTTGAAAAAATGCTTAACGAAGGGGCTTTTTTTATTGATGTTGGGGCGGCAACTAGTAAACCAGGAAGTAAATTGATTTCAGCTGCAGAAGAGTATAAAAATTTGATCCCTATCTTGGAAGTACTTCTCAAAACTTTCCCTGAAGCTCATTTTTCAGTGGATACCTATAACAGTGAGATAGCAAAAGAATCTTTGATTAGAGGAGTAAGTATGATCAATGATATTTCAGGTGGGGAAATAGACCGCAAAATGCTAAAAACTGTAGCAGCCTTTAAAGTACCCTACGTCATGATGCATATGAAAGGTATTACTAAATATATAAACCAAAAACCCCACTATGCTGACATTACCAGTGAAATCAAATCTCAATTTATTGAAAAAATTCAATTAGCTGAAGCTGTTGGAATTAGTGATATTATCATTGACCCAGGTTTTGGATTTGGTAAAACTGTAGCCCACAATTTCCAGTTACTAAATGAAATGAGTGTTCTAAGAGACTTAAGGTATCCCCTTTTAGTTGGGGTATCTAGAAAGTCTATGATTTACAAAACTTTAAACTTAAATCCTGAAACAGCACTCAACGGTTCCACTGCTCTCCATGCTTGGGCCTTAGATCGAGGAAGCTCAATTTTGAGAGTACACGATGTAAAAGAAGCTAAAGAATGTGTAGACTTATTTATAGCGCTTCAATAGTTTTCTTAATTTTACAAAAACATCACCTTTGAATTTAACAGATTTTATAGATTTTTCTTTTATCGATGTTATAGACATACTCTTAGTTGCCCTGCTCCTATTCTATCTATACAAGCTTCTTAAAGGTACGGTTGCCATCAATATTTTTGTAGGGATTGTTATTATCTATCTAATCTGGAGACTAACCGACTTACTCAATATGGATGTTTTGAGTAATCTTCTAGGAAAATTTATAAGTGTTGGATTTTTTGCATTAATCGTTGTGTTTCAGCAGGAAATACGAAAGTTTTTACTTTTATTAGGATCAACAAATTTTGCTACTCGACGTAATTTGCTGCGTTATTTCCGATTTTTAAATCAAGAAAAAAGGGTGTCCAATCTTAACTTTGATGTTCTGGTAGATGCGTGCGAAGAAATGGCGAAAAATAAAATGGGAGCACTTATTGTGATCCAAAAGAATAACAGTCTTGAATTCACTTATTCAAATATTAATCAAACTGACATGAAGTTAGATCCTTTAGTATTACAAAGCATCTTCTTTAAAAATAGTCCTTTACATGACGGAGCAGTTGTTCTAAAAAATAATAGAATTATTGCAACTAGAGTTGTATTACCTTTGTCTGAAAAAGCAAAACTTCCTGCAAAATATGGTCTTAGACATCGTGCAGGATTGGGTATTTCTGAAAAAACTGATGCGTTGGTTTTGGTAATTTCAGAGCAAACAGGTGAAATTGTTTATATAAAAGATGGAGAGTTTTATTCTATTGATTCTTTTGCGGCGTTAAAAGAAACCTTATCTCAAGACTTAGACGATTAGATTTACACAATTTCCGTTTCAGCAAATTGAACTTCATAGAGCTTTGCATAAAATCCGTTGGATACTTCAAGTAATTCCTTGTGGGTTCCCTGCTCTACAATTTTTCCTTGATCCATGACAATGATTCGATCTGCATTTTTAACTGTGGCAAGTCGATGCGCAATTACAATTGAAGTCTTTCCCTGGGTAAGCGTGTCAATTGCTTTTTGAATAATTTCTTCGGTATAACTATCTACAGAAGAAGTAGCTTCATCTAAAACCAATATTGCTGGTTGCGTTATATAAGCTCTTAAAAATGCGATTAATTGACGCTGTCCAGATGATAACATCACTCCTCGTTCTTTCACATTATAATCATATCCACCTGGCAGAGATTCAATAAAATCATGAACTCCAATTTTTTTTGCTGCTTTTGCTACATCTTCTCTTGTAATTTCAGAATCAAACAAAGTGATATTGTTATACAAACTGTCAGCGAACAAAAAGACATCTTGTAACACAACCGCAACGTGTTTTCTAAGTGCATTGAGTTCAAAGTCTTTTATCGAAATAGAATCTATTGTAATGTCTCCTGATTCGTATTCATAAAATCTTGAAAGTAGATTAATTATAGTCGATTTACCAGCCCCTGTTGCTCCCACGATAGCGATTGTCTCTCCCGCATTAATTGCTAAAGAAATGCCATGTAATACTTCTTCTCCTGGGATATATGAGAAATGTAATTTGTTAAAAGTAATAGCACCTTGAAGAGCAGCGGGGTTGGAGGTTCCATTATTTTCTATACTGCTTTCAGTTTCTAATATTTTAAAGATCCGGTCTGCAGCAACCATACCCATTTGAAGCGTATTAAACTTGTCTGCAATCTGTCGAAGAGGTCTGAATAACATTTGGGACATTTGAATAAACAAGAAAATAGTTCCCAACGATACCCCTCCTCCAGAAATGACATTAAAACCTCCGTACCAAACTAATAAACCAATCGTTACTGAAGAAGATATTTCAGCTATTGGAAAAAATATGGAGTTAAACCATACCGTTTTAAGCCAAGCTTTTTTGTGTTTTTCATTAATGGCTACAAATTGATCATACTCTATTTGTTCTCGATGAAAAATTTGAACAATCTTCATCCCACTTAACCGTTCCTGAACAAAAGAATTCAAATTTGCAACTTGTAGTCGTACTTCCTCAAATGCCTTTTTCATTGATTTTTGAAACAATCGTGTGGCATATAAGATGATTGGAAGAATAGAAAAAACAATAAGAGTAAGTCTCCAATCCACGTAGAACATCACTCCAATAACCAAAATCATTTTTAGTAAATCTGCAACAATCATAAAGAGTCCTTGAGAAAATATACTGGCAATGGTTTCAATATCGCTTACCGCCCTGGTGACTAATCTTCCAACAGCTGTTTTATCAAAATAACTCATTTTAAAAAAAACAATCTTTTCAAAAAGCTCAACTCGTAAATCCTTGATCACTTTTTGTCCAAGCCAATTTGCGTAAAAAACAAAAAGAAATTGAAACACAACCTCAAGCACTAATGCTCCAAGCATCAATCCTACAAACAAAATCATCCCCTCATAATCTTTGAGTCTGATGTAATCGTCTACTGTGACTTTGAGTAAATAGGGGGTCAAAGTGGAAAAAATTGAGAGTAAAATTGCAGCAATTAAGACAAAATAATAAGTGCTCTTAAAAGGCTTTACAAAAGCCATCAACTTGGAAAACAGCTTTAAATCAAAAATTTTACCACTAACCTTCGCCATGCTCTAAATATATCGAATTTGGATAGTCAATTTGGGTTAAAAAAAGCCCTTCTGCTGGAACTGAATAACCAGCCAAAGAACGGTTTTTACTTTGAATTATTTGGTGAATATGGTCAATATTTTTTTTTGCTAAACCGACTTCGATAAGAGTACCTACAATGGCCCTTACCATATTCCTTAAAAATCGATTCGCACGTATGGTAAAAATAAGTTGGTCCCCTTTTTTTATCCATTCTGCGTGAGTAATCTTACATAAGAACGTTTTTACGTCTGTATTCGATTTTGAAAAACATTCAAAGTCATCATATTTGAGGAGAATTGAGGCCGCTGTATTCATGGCTTTTAGATCTAATGGCTGGTAGAGGCTGTAACTCAATCCTTGTTTAAAGGGGGTTTTCACATTATTTATATGATATTCATAGGTTCGACTCAACGCATCAAACCTAGCATGAGCTTTGGGCTGCACCTCATGCATACTTTGAATTGCTATATCTTTGGGCAATAATTGATTAAGCCTAAAAACAAATTGATCCTGTTTGGTTTTCGAAATAACTCCATCAAAATGAGCAAACATCTGTCTCGCATGAACACCAGTATCTGTTCGACCTGCTGCTGTTAGAGGTACGTCCTGTTTTAATAAGGTGTTAAACGCTTTCTCCATCACCTCCTGAACACTTACTGCATTTGGTTGACGCTGCCAACCATGATAAGCCATGCCAGTATAAGAAAATTCTAAAAAATAGCGTTTGGAATTCATTTACAACAAAGATACTTGGAATTATTCTTTGATACAATCCTTAGACTGGCGTTTAATAAACAATCTTAGTGACTGGTAAATACACCCCTCTTTTTTGAGTATTCCTTTTTCAACCTTATAATAAAATACTTTTCTTGGAATACGATTGTTTTCTAATATCTGAATGATTTATTCTTTGCAGAAATCCAGTATTTCATTATTTTTTCTAATTATTTAAACGATGAGTAGGTTAGTTCATCGTGTCTAAAATCATTAAGGATTTTATATTTTTAACAATAAAATATAACTTTTTTTGAAAAAAATTCTTTTACTCTCGGATACTCATGGTTTTTTAGACCAGAAAATCAAAAACTATGCTGAACATGTAGATGAAATTTGGCATGCTGGAGATATCGGAAAACTAAGCGTTTTAGATGAGCTTCAATCAATTAATCCTGTTCGTGCGGTCTTTGGTAATATTGACAGTAATAATATTCGCCAAATAGCTCCAGAAGTGCTGAGTTTTAATTGTGAAAATATCGAAATACTAATGATTCACATCGCAGGCTATCCAGGGCGCTACAATTCAAAAGTTAAACAATTGATCCGTTCACATCAACCCAAACTTGTTGTCTGTGGTCATTCACATATTCTTAAGGTAATGCAGGATAAACATTTTGAACATTTACATATGAATCCAGGAGCAGCAGGTATATCAGGGTTTCACAAGATTAGAACCCTTTTACGGTTTGAACTTGAATCAGGACAAATAAAAAATTTAGAGGCCATTGAATTAGGACTTAGAGGAGCTCTATCGAATGCGGTCAACTGAACGAACCAAAGCCTCGTCTTTTAGAATGGCTCTTCTTGCGAGCCAGAGCAATACGATACTAATTATCGAAAGGATAGAAACTAATTCATTAAAACCGAAACTTTTTGAGAAATTTAAACTCGTAATATAAACGAAAAACATTAAGATCAAGAGCAGTATATTTAAAAAACATAATTTAGCCTGAAGAATTCTTTTTTTAAACAAAAAAAACGTCATAAACGTAATGATAGCTACAGCTAAGAAACAATAGCTTGGATTAAAACCAACATTAATTATCATTGGATAAGGCTTGCCTAAAGTGAAATAAAAGCTCAATCCACACAGTAGTAATGTAAAAATTAAATAAACAGACTGAATACGTTGTATCATAATTAGTTTTCGTAAAAATTAAGTTGATTTTAAAAGCACTTTTTTTAAAATAAAATTTGTAATATTGTTCCTCTACAAATATACTACTGCTCGACCATAAATACTATACATCAGAGCATCAATCACAAACTTCATGTACGAATGAAGTATTCTTTATTGAAGTTAAGTTTAGAAAGAATGG
>JAQWHT010000013.1 GCA_029249225.1 Flavobacteriaceae bacterium | reverse complement strand
TTGATGAATTGAAAAATAGAATTAAAGAAGAGGATAACACTGTGCCCTATTTTTACAATGAATACTGGTATATTACACGGTATGAGAAAGGAAAGCAATACCCCATTTACACTCGTAAAAAGGATTCAATAACAGCAGAAGAAGAGATTTTATTCGATTGTAATAAAATGGCAGAGGGTTATGATTATTTTCGATTAGTTGGAGTCAATGTGAGTCCAGATAATACTAAAGTAATTTATGGTGTAGATACTGAATCTAGGCGTAAATACACTCTTTATGTAAAAGATTTAGTTAGTGGTGAAGTAATGGACACCAAAATACTGAATACTACGGGAGGCTCAGCTTGGGCCTCAGACAATCAGCATTTCTTTTATACTTTAAAAAACACAGAAACCCTGCGTTCAGAGTGGATCTACAGACACAATATAGCTGTTGCTAAACAAAAAGATAAAATGATATTTCATGAAAAAGATGAGACTTTTTCTGTTAGTGTCAGGGAGACCAAATCGAACGAATATCTGATGATTTCTTCCTATAGCACCTTGACCAGTGAACAGCAATTTCTAGAGGCAAATAACCCACTTGGAGAATTTAAGCTAATTCAGCCTAGAACTCGTGGACTGGAATACAGTGTTGCTCAATATCAAGATCATTTTTATATCCTAAATAATCATGACGGGGCTAAAAATTATAAGATTTCAAAAACTTTAATTTCAAATCCTGAACTGAGTCATTGGGAAGATTTAATTCCTCATCGAGAAGAGGTTTTATTAGAGGATTTTGAAATTTTTAAAGATTATTTTGTCTTGACGCAAAGAGAAAATGGCTTAAACTCCATTCGAATTCAAAATTGGGATAATTCTGTCGATTATTTTATTCCTGTAGATGGAGAAACCTACAGTCTCTATGGTTCTTATAATCCGAGTTTTGACACCTCTAAATTTCGTTTTGGATATACTTCCCTTAGAACTCCAAGAGGGACTTATGAATTTGATATGGAAACTAAAGAACAAGTCCTATTGAAACAACAAGAGGTCATTCAAAAAGATTTTAGTCCAGAAAATTATATAGAAGAGCGTATCTGGGCCACTGCTCGTGATGGCGTAAAGATTCCAGTATCTTTGGTGTATCACAAAGACACTTCTCCTTCTGAAGAAACTCCCCTTTATCTTTATGCTTATGGCTCTTACGGAGCGACCATAGATGCCGGTTTTTCAAGTAGTCGTTTGAGCTTATTAGACCGAGGATTTATTTTTGCGATTGCACATATTCGAGGAGGAGAGTATTTAGGAAGAGAATGGTATGAAAATGGTAAACTTTTTAAGAAAAAAAATACATTTTATGATTTTATTGACGTGTCACAGTTTTTAATTGATTCAAAAATGACAAGTGCGTCGCACCTTCATGCAATAGGGGGATCTGCGGGAGGACTCTTAATGGGAGTGATAGTTAACGAGGCTGCTGAACTTTATCGAAGTGTAGTTGCAGCAGTTCCATTTGTTGATGTAATAACTACGATGCTGGATGAAACTATTCCATTAACTACAGGTGAGTATGACGAGTGGGGAAACCCCAACAGTAAGGATTATTATGACTATATGATTTCTTATTCACCATATGATAATGTGGAGGCAAAAGCGTATCCAAATATGTTGGTTACTGCAGGGTATCATGACTCTCAGGTACAGTATTGGGAGCCAGCGAAATGGGTTGCCAAACTTCGGGATCTTAAAACAGATAATAATGTGTTGTTTTTAGACACCAATATGGAGGCAGGTCACAGCGGAGCTTCAGGCCGATTTGATGCATTAAAAGATGTTGCAAAGCAGTATACCTTTATCTTACAATTGGAAGGAAAGCTAGACTAATTTTTTTTATTAAATTTGCATCACCTTATTAGAAATACTATATGAACCATTCGCAGAATACCTATCATAACATTCTCGAGTTGATAGGTAACACTCCTCTCATTAGTCTAAAAAACAGTGTTACGGATTATGATGGTAGTTTTTTCGCAAAGTTTGAGGCCTTTAATCCTGGCCATTCAAATAAAGATAGAATAGCAATACACATCATTGAAGAGGCTGAACGTAGAGGTATTTTAAAACCTGGAAATACAGTAATTGAAACTACCTCAGGGAATACTGGTTTTAGTTTAGCTATGGTTTCAATGATCAAGGGATACAACTGCATCTTAGCGGTGAGTTCAAAGTCTTCGATCGATAAAATTAATATGCTCAGTGCCATGGGTGCACAAGTGCATGTATGCCCTGCCAATGTTCCCACAGACGACCCTAGATCATACTACGAAGTTGCAAAAAGATTGCATTCTGAAATCAATGATTCTGTTTACATCAATCAATATTTTAATGCACTCAACGTAGACGCACACTATTCTTCTACGGGACCAGAAATTTGGAATCAAACCAATGGTAAAATTACACATTTGGTAGCAAGCAGTGGTACAGGAGGGACTATATCAGGTTGCGCAAAGTATTTGAAAGAGCAAAATCCTGATATCAAAATAATTGGAGTAGATGCTTATGGATCTGTCCTAAAAAAATATCACGAGACACAAGAATTAGATCCTAACGAGATTTACCCTTATCGAATTGAGGGACTTGGCAAAAATTTGATTCCTACTGCAACCCATTTTGATCTTATTGATCGATTTGAAAAAGTTACAGACGAGGACAGTGCTCACACTGCCAGAAGTATAACCCGAACAGAGGGAATGTTTGTAGGGTATACCTCGGGAGCTGCAATGCAGGCTGTTCATCAGTTAGCTAATAAAAATTATTTTAATATAGACAGCCATGTCGTTGTCATCTTTCCAGATCATGGTTCGCGTTATATGAGTAAGATATACAGTGAAAAATGGATGGCAGAACAAGGCTTTTTTGATGCCGACAACGAATCTCAAAAAAATATAGAGTATATTAATGATCAAGCTTCTAAGAAATGAGAGATTTATTTGATAGAATACATGAAAACAAAGGTCCATTGGGAAAATGGGCTTCCCAAGCAGAAGGTTATTTTGTGTTCCCAAAATTAGAGGGACCAATTTCTAATCGAATGAAATTCAAAGGTAAAGAAGTCATTACTTGGAGTGTAAATGATTACCTAGGCCTGGCTAATTTACCTGAAATTCGAAAAGTTGATGCCGAGGCAGCAGCTGAATACGGTTCGGCTTACCCTATGGGTGCCAGAATGATGTCAGGTCATACAGAGCTTCACGAACAACTGGAGAACGAACTTGCTTCCTTCGTAGATAAAGAGTCAGCGTATCTCTTAAATTTTGGTTACCAAGGTATTTTATCTACGGTTGATACCCTAGTGGCAAAAAATGATGTTATTGTTTATGATGTAGACGCCCATGCTTGTATAGTTGACGGAGTTCGCCTTCATTTAGGGA
This sequence comes from Flavobacteriaceae bacterium, assembly GCA_029249225.1. GTDB lineage: Bacteria > Bacteroidota > Bacteroidia > Flavobacteriales > Flavobacteriaceae > MS024-2A. The sequence continues at coordinate 6,270 of JAQWHT010000013.1, read as the reverse complement.
AACGTTTTACTTACAAACACAATGATATTGAAAGTCTTGAAAAGAACGTGCAACGTGCTACCAAAGTCGCTGAGCAAACAGGGGGAGGAATATTGGTTATATCAGAAGGTGTTTTTGGAATGCGTGGTGAACAGGGTAAGTTAAAAGAAATTGTAGCTCTAAAGAAAAAATATAACTTCCGGTTTTTAGTGGATGATGCACACGGGTTTGGAACTTTAGGAGAAAATGGAAAAGGTGCTGGAAATGAACAGGGAATACAAGACGATATAGATGTCTACTTTGCAACTTTTGCTAAATCTATGGCGTCTACAGGTGCTTTTGTAGCAGCCGATAAAGAGATTATTGATTACTTAAAATACAATATGCGTTCTCAAATGTTCGCTAAGTCGCTTCAGATGCAATTGGTCAAAGGAGCCTTAAAGCGTTTAGACATGTTACGCACCCGCCCAGAGTTTAAAGCAAAACTGTGGGAAAATGTAAATGCGTTGCAAAATGGACTTAAGGAAAAAGGTTTTGATATAGGAACAACACAAAGTTGTGTGACTCCTGTTTATTTAAAAGGGAGTATCCCTGAAGCAATGGCGCTTGTAAAAGATCTCCGTGAAAATTACGGGATTTTTTGTTCTATAGTTGTATATCCTGTAATTCCTAAGGGTTTAATTTTACTTCGTCTGATTCCTACAGCTACTCACACACTTGAGGATGTCGAAATAACTTTAGACGCCTTTGCAGGGATTCGTGAAAAATTAGAGAGCGGAACTTATAAAAGACTTTCAGAATCTGTAAAGGCCCTTTAAAAAAAAATTAATCGTTCAGCATTACAGGCATAACTAGTAAAGTAATGTCCTCTCCCTCAACAGTACGATCCATTGGAGTTAAGATTCCTGCTCTATTGGGCAACGACATTGATAATTTAACTTCATTGCAATCCATATTGTTCAGCATCTCAATGAGAAATCTAGAATTGAAACCAATTTGAATATCATCTCCCTGATAGTCACATTCTAAACGTTCTTCTGCACTATTGCTGTAATCAAAATCCTCAGCAGAGATCTGAAGTGCAGCCCCTGCTATTTTTAAGCGAATTTGATGTGTAGTTTTATTTGCAAAAATACTAACACGTCTAACTGAGTTCAGAAAGTTTACACGGTCAACTTGCATTTGATTCGGGTTTTCTTTTGGGATTACAGCTTCATAGTTTGGATATTTCCCGTCTATTAATCTGCACGTAAGTATGGAATCTCCAAAGGCAAACTGTGCATTTGTTTCATTGTATTGAATACTAATTTCATCTGAAACAGCTTGCAAAATCCCTTTGAGAAGTTGTAATGGTTTTTTAGGCATGATAAATTCTGAAGCAACTTCTGATACTGCGTCAGTTCTAGTGTATTTAACAAGTTTATGTGCATCTGTAGCCACAAAGGTCAAACCTGAGTTTGAGAATTGGAAAAAGACCCCACTCATTACAGGCCTTAGATCATCATTACCACTAGCAAAAAGGGTACTGTTGATCGCAGTGTGCATTAAACTAGACTGTACTGTTGTTGTTTTTGCATCGGTGAGTTGTGCTGCTTTAGGAAACTCTTCACCGGGCACATAAGCAACTGCATATTTTCCGTTGTTTGCACTGATTTCAACCGTATTTTTATCCGTTTTTACAAAAGTTAATGGTTGTACTGGAAAAGTTTTGAGTGTGTCTAGCAACAAACGTGCGGGTAGGGCCAAAGAACTGTTACTCTCAGATTCAACAACCAGTCGTGTGGAAAAAGTAGTTTCCAAATCTGATGCAGATAACGTTAGTGTATTTCCGTTTAGTTCAAACAAAAAGTTATCTAATATTGGAAGGGTATTGGTACTGTTTATTACGCCTCCTAGCATCTGTAGTTCTTTAAGAAGTGCGGCACTTGAAACGATAAATTTCATTTGTAATACGGTTTAATTATGTATTGTGAAGGAAAACCTCCATTATTGAGGTTAATTGATTGCCTAAAGTGGCAGGATTAACTTATCTCAAATATATTTGAAATGCTTTGATTGTTAAAACAAACTTATCAACATTCGAGTCTATAAATGTTTACTTCTTCCTCTCTGGATTAGCCAACCAAAAACAAAGGAAATGGACACTGAACTTAAGAGCAGAACCAATTTCAAAAGAATACCCTTTGATGCAATCTTTTGTGAATCTAAAAAAGTAAAGTTTAACTCTTTCTGACGGATGTTCAGCATTCCTTGATTTCCACTTAAATAATGAATGGAATTAATCAATAGCTGTTTATTAGAATAAAAATTACTTGTCCATTTGTCATATCCTAATTGAAGGGGAGCACCCTTGTCGGTTTGATTTTCCCCAAAATTACCATCTCCAAAAAGAATTGTTTTAATTTCTCCTTTCTCCAGGTGATCAAGGTAATCAATGGGTTTGATCCGATTTGAAAACAATGATTTTTGGGTTCCTTCAGCTAAAATTCCTAAAATTTTTGATTGCTCACTGAATTTGCTGGGTTGGATTTTTTTGGTGGCTTCTTCCAACGAAAGTGAAATTGGAGCACCAACAGTTTTTGTATATGATGAAGTTTGTAACAAAACACTTTTATCAATCTCACTTTTTAAAGTATCCAAAGGACTAACAAATTGGGTAAGTACCGGTCCAATTTGTCGTCCAATCAAGTTGGATTCAGGTTTGGGCTGAGGATAATACGGCCATGGATACGGAATATATTGGGTGCTGTTTTGACTACCAGTAGCCAAAACCAATGGAGCACAATATAAATCTTTAACTAAGGTTTTGTTGAGCCGTAGTCCCTGATTAAAAAAATAATCATCTAGATTAAGTTCCAAAGGAAGTCCATAGGTTTTGCCGACATTCTTGAACAAACTGTCTCGATCAATACCAATTCCATTAACCATCCAGAGTAATCCACCCCCTTGAAGCCCGTATTGATCTAAAATATATTTTTCTTTTTGATTGAAATGCTCGTTAGGATTACTTACGAGAAGAACATCAAATCGTTTTAGGTTTTTTAAAGTTTGCAGGGCTGATACCTCTGGGTTTTTAAGGTTAAAAGAACCTAGGTTATAATAGGGTTGAAGTGACTGGAGTAAATCGGCTAATTTTATATTCTCAGTAGTATTATGTGAAGTAAGTACAGCCAAATTGGGTTTTTCTTCAAGAGTGACTTTTCGAATCCCATCAAGAATTAGATATTCTATCTGTTGGATAGAGCGGGTTATTTTGTCAAGGTCTGAATCACCAAGTTGTTTATCCAATAAAAAAACACGTTCTGATACGTCTCCATAATTTACAATCATCCATGGAAATACAATACTTTCATTTCGCTGGCCATTTTTGTTTTCGATCACTATTTCAGGTCCCATTCCATAGCGTTTCATTTCTTGAATAGCTTGGTTGGTAGATCCAATAACAAAGGGATCGTTGTATTCTATTATGAGTTGGTCCGTATAAAATTTTAGTTGATTGAGAAACACATCCAATTCTCTCCTTAAATCACGGTACATACCGGGCAAGTCACCGCTTAGAAAAATATCAATACGAACTGGGGTATCTAAAGTGTTTAAATACGAAATTGTTACCTCTGATAGAGTGTAACGTTGATCGATAGTCATGTCTTTTCGCAAATCAACATAGTTGCTTAGGCCAATTATAACAAAGGTCAATACAAGAGCAATAAAAGGTTTTTTTATGATTTGCATTTAATTTCTCTTTTGTTGAATTAGTTGGATTCCTAATAGGAAAAAAGTAATACAAAGCCCCAGAAAATAAAAAACATCTACAAGTGCGATGACACCTCGGCTAAGTCCAAAATAATGTTCAGAAGCGCTCAAACTGTTGAGCCATCTATAGAGAAATAAATTAGTACTTAAATCAGCCATAAATGACCACAGATATAGATGGGCAAAACAGGCCAATAAGGCCACTAAAAATGATGCAACTTGATTTTTAAAGAGAAGAGAGGCACAAAGACTTGTTGATACAAATAGTACTGCCAACAGCAAAAGGGCTAGATAAGAGCTGAGGACAACACCCCAATCTAGGGTTGAATTCAACTCAAGTAAATACTCAAGTGAAATCGCATGTATTACAGTTGGGAATAGTGCGATGCAAATGATCAAAAATATACCGATAAGCTTACCACCAAAAATTTGAGCAGGACTTAAGGGTTTGGTCAGTAAAAGTTCAAAAGTGCCTTGAGAAAACTCTTCTGAAAAGCTTCGCATGCTTAGGGCAGGTATCAGAAAGAGAAATAAAATTGGCATGAATTCAAAAAAAGGAGAGAAGCTTCCTAGCTCAGTATTTAGCAAATTATAAGGCGTGTTGAAAAACCAGAGAATAAGGGCAGTGATGAGAAGGTAGCTCCCCACAATTAAATAGCCAGTCAGTTGACTAAAATACAAACGCAGCTCTCTTTTAGATATACTCCACATACTACTCAAAATGAATACTTATTAAATCTCTGTAATCCAACCCAAAAAGTGAACTGGCACTACCTACAGTATTGGGGTTGCTTTTGTATACTGCTAGTTCTAAATGTCCTGCAGTATTAAATAATGCAAGTTTTTTACCATCCTCTTCTCGCTGTTCTTTGGCAATACTAAAATCAATTGCTTGACTATAACTATCAAATATTTCTTTGAACTTGACCATCCTAGCATTAATTGTAAAAGCCCTTGACTTTCCAATTTCTTTAAAAAGTTTTTTAGTGATGTTGGTTATCACATTACCGTAATTATCGACATAGATAACGCTGCCCATGATTTGATTTCCATCTTGACTAATCACTGGCTTGATATTGGTAAGTTCTTTAATATTTTTAAGGGGGCTTCCAATAACTTCTAATGTGCCTTTTCTTGCGATGTGAGCAGCAACTTGAACAAATACATCAAGGACAGGAAAAGAACTAGTCACAGTTTTATCAATATTGATGGCTACTGTCTTTTCAGGTTTAATATCTTCTCCGATTAATGAAAAAATACCATTATCTGCCCCTATAAAAAAATGACCTTCAAATTGCATGACTATATGAATATTTTCAGGAGTGTATTCTGATTCAACACCCACAATGTGAATACTTCCTCTCGGAAAGGCTTTGTAGGCGTTTTTTAGTATATAGGCAGTTTCAGAGGGGTTATAGGGACTTATTTCATGAGAAATGTCGATGATATTGACGTTTGGAATTTGATCTAATAACGCTGCTTTAATTACGGATATAGAAAAATCTTTATGTCCAAAATCTGTCGTTAAAGTTACCAGAACCATAAAGTTGTTTTTCTCTAATGATTTACGTAAAAATATTCTATTTTTATACGCGACACACGATGCCAAGAACAAAAATAATCCATTTTAACTGAGTATCCTTTGAATGATATAAAAATTGACCTCTCTGAAGTTAACCCACAAGAATTTTTTGGTGACCAAAACACCAATATTGCCAAACTTCGCACTTACTTTCCTAAAATAAAAATTGTAGCTCGGGGGAATACACTCAAAGCGTATGGTGAAGAAGCGGTCCTTACAGAGTTTAGTAAGCGTGTTGACATGCTCATTGCTCATTTTGGAAAGTTTGATGTTCTTAACGATGAAATTATTGAGCGTATAGTTTTGGCTGGGAATTCAAATAATCAAGAACTTAATGGTGGTACCGAAACCCAAATCCTCCATGGGGTAAGAGGTAAAGTCATTAAAGCCAAAACGTTCAATCAAAAACGACTTGTAGAATCCATGCATAAAAATGACATGGTATTTGCAGTAGGGCCCGCAGGAACAGGAAAAACATATACAGGTGTTGCATTGGCAGTGAAAGCACTTAAAGAAAAACAAGTAAAACGAATAATACTTACTCGTCCAGCAGTTGAAGCAGGAGAGAATCTGGGTTTTTTACCAGGGGATTTAAATGAAAAGTTAGATCCTTACATGCAACCTTTATATGACGCTTTGCGCGATATGATACCTTCTGAAAAACTTAAAAACTACATTGAAAAAGGAACCATACAAATTGCACCATTGGCTTTTATGCGAGGTCGTACTTTAGATAATGCATTTGTAATATTGGACGAAGCTCAAAATGCTACCCACGCCCAAATGAAAATGTTTTTAACGCGAATGGGAAAGAATGCAAAATTCCTTTTAACAGGTGATCCGGGGCAAATTGATTTACCCAGACGTATGATCTCTGGATTGAAAGAATCACTTTTAATATTAAAAAATACCATTGGAATCGAAATCATTTATTTGGATGATAAAGATGTGATTCG
>JAQWHT010000002.1 GCA_029249225.1 Flavobacteriaceae bacterium | reverse complement strand
AAGTAAATTATGCAAGTAAATTCTTCCTCGATCTCCTTCCAATAGCCTACAAGAAACTCCAGAGTTAATGCTGACCCCACCTCCTTCATAGTGATAAACATGAGAATAATGATCACAAATCAATTGTTCTCCTGGTTTTGTATGCAATTTTATGGCCGTCTGATTGGTCATAGTACCAGAGGGAAAAAATAAAGCTGCCTGCTTTCCAAAGAGAGAAGCCACTTCTTCCTCTAGTTTATTCACTGAGGGATCTTTCTTAAATACATCATCACCAACTTCAGCAGAAAACATAGCATCTAACATCCCTTTTGACGGCTGTGTTACGGTATCACTTATAAGGTTTACTTGCATAATTTACTTGGCTCTAAAAAAGTGATCCAATAGGAGAACCATCAGGTAATCTATTGGAAACTGGAGGGATAAAATCTTCAGGATTATCGAAATAATTATCAATTTGCATACGGTAAACATTACCAAATCCGACATTAGATTGTCCAGCTAGCCATTGATCTAAACTAACTAATTCTTGGTATACAAGAGCTTTAACGATAGCGTTTGCGTTAGGATGTTGCCCTAGATGCATAAGTTGCTTTAAAAGGTTTGCTTTAACAACATCGTTGAGCTGTTGCTCATGCCCATTTCGATACCGAACTTTAAAATGAGATGTGATTAATGAATTGAGCGTTTCTTTGAGCCCCAGTTGATTAGAATCAAATCCATACTGTGTTACTAGACGATTCGCACGTTCTGGATGAAGCACCATTCCCAACAAAGCATTACTAAGACTATGAGCTATTCCTAAGTAATCAAAAGCTACACCGCTTTGAGAAAGAAAGTTTTCTCTTGTTCTTGGGTTAGAAAAAGAACGAGGAGGCAAAAGACTTCTAAGAGGATCGGGTATCATTAAAGCTTTAGGAGTCAGCACATTTGAATAAGCTTTTAACGCATTGCGTTGAGTAGTTGCATCTACCGATTGGGTTAGATAACTGATGGGACCCTTTACAGCATAATCATAATCAACTCCGCCAATTAACTTAACCACAGCCTCCACTTGATAACGATGAAGAAGGTACATGGGGACCATTCGATCTTCCAAAGTACTGTAAGGTTCACCTTCACGCAGATGATCTAAAGAAAGATTATTAAGTGCGACTTCTCTTATCTCCATCAAATCACTCAATTCTTCATATGCAATTCTTCCGTTATCCCATAAATGTGCAGTAGGATGAGCACCTCCAATCGGACGTGCATCACGATCACTAATAAAGCGATGACCTTCTTCAGCACTTTTTTCAAGAATCTGATTTAATGCCTCACTTTCATTAGTTCCTGTGGGGAAATGACTGTAAGCATAGGCAACACTTACCTTGTCCCATTCTCCTATACCAGTTTCGTAAGCTTTTGAATAATCAATTTTACCCTCATTTAAACTTAATTTCGGATGCGGATAGTCCATTACTGAAGTTCTGTTTTTTGCACTTGCTGAAAAGTTATGAGCAAATCCAAGAGTATGACCAATCTCATGAGCTGAAAGCTGTCGTATTCTTGCTAAAGCCAGTTCAAGGGCCCGATCACTTTTATCGCTATTCTTTGCAAAAGGAGCTTCTGTTAAGCCTAGGGCAATCATAAAATCTTGACGAATTCTGAGACTTCCAAGACTCACATGTCCTTTTATAATTTCTCCTGTACGAGGGTCAGAAACACTCGATCCATAACTCCATCCTCGAGTAGAGCGATGAATCCATTGTATAACATTATAACGAACATCTAAAGGATCTGCATCATCCGGTAATACTTTTACTTGGAATGCATCTTTAAAACCTATGCTTTCAAAGGCTTGATTCCACCAGACACCTCCTTCAAGAAGCGCGGAACGAACTGGTTCAGGTGTGCCATTATCAAGATAATATATTATGGGTTCAACGGCCTCGCTTAGGGCTGCAGATGGATCTTTTTTTTCTAGTCGATGGCGATATATCACTTGCTTTTTAGTAGAAGTACTTACTGGAGTAGTGTAATCATAATAGGTAACCGCGTTAACACCAGAACGCGGATCAAAAGCTCGAGTTTTGTAATTTGCATCTGGCAAAGCCACAAAAGAATGATGTTGATGTACAGAAACAGCGTCGGGCGTCGGCGTTACTGATCGAAGCTTATTTCCTGTGCTTTGTCCCGTAAAGGTTAAGAGCATGTCAAATTCAATGTTTTCAGGAAAAGCTTTTGTTCTATCGAGATAAACTGCAGATCGGCTTTGATCTACCTTATAACTCCCCTCTTTTAGTCGCTTTAGTCGTTTTGAAACCCCATGCGCATCTTCCATTAAAAAAGGCGTTAGATCAATCAAGTAGCCATCTGCCAAAGATTCAACTATTGGAAACCCGAATAAAACTGATTTTGCAAAGGCTTCTTTTATCGATCTTTGTTCTAATGGATTGTCCGAAGTAGATCGATAACTCAAGTTGGGCTGAATTAATAATAATTTATTTCCTGCTTTGGAAAAATGGACAATACGTTCATTTCCTAATTGACCTCGGTCAAGACCGATGTCATTATTTCCTATACCTTGACTTAAACTGTTTACATATAAGAATTCTTGATCGATTTGAGTAACCTTTAAGTAAATCTTATCAGTTGATTTGTCGTAATAAAAATCAAAAAATCCATTGTATGGATCCGTTTTATCAACAATAGAAACTTTATTAGGCTGACTGTTTTTGTTTTTTTTGGATTGAGCTTGAACACTAAAAACGAACAACATCAAGCTAAATACCACTGCAAAAAATCTCTTCATAACGGGTTATTAATTTTCAATCTAAAACTAGTAAAAACAATTGAGACCTTTTTAATGATGAATTAAAATTATTAACTAAATCACATCTAAAATTTAAGTTTAGTAAAACAAACACATTTCAAAACTTTTTGAGTATTTGTCCATTTTAAAGCATACAGTCAAATGTATAATCTACGAGCTGTATATTAAATCCGTTTAATCTGAGATTAGCCTTAGACTTTAATTTATTGTTACTACTGTATAAGGTCACAATTCACTGATCAAAGATCAAGGGATACCTTTAGATTTTTGAAAACGTAGTATAGAGTTTTTTTATTCACATCAAAAAAGAAAAAAAGTTTTTCATTTAAAAGAGCATGAGTAAAAGTATTTATCTCTTATTTTTGTGAAAATGCCTATTGGAATGATTACAAGTGAGCAATATAAAGATTTAATGGAACGCCTGGGTGCCTTAAGGCGGTATCTTTGACATCGATACCAAAGAAATTGAAATTCAAAACCAAGAAGAAAAAACCCTTGCCCCTGACTTTTGGGATGATCCAAAAAAAGCTGAATTGCACATGAAGCAAATGCGGAGTCTAAAAAAATGGGTGACCGATTTTAACTTTATTAGCCAAGGAATTGAAGACCTGGAAATATTAATGGAATTTGAGAAAAGTGGTGAAGCTGAAAGTGAGGAGGTTACCTCCCATTACAAAACATTACTTAGTCGATTAGAAGATGTTGAATTCCGTAATATGCTTTCTGAAGAAGGAGACGATTTAAGTGCGGTACTACAGATTACTGCAGGTGCAGGAGGAACTGAAAGCTGTGATTGGGCTGCCATGCTTATGCGTATGTATTTAATGTGGGGAGAAAAACAAGGATTTAAACTTAAAGAACTCAACCATCAAGCGGGTGATGTAGCAGGGATAAAAACTGTTACTATAGAAATAGAAGGAACTTACGCATTTGGTTGGCTAAAAGGTGAGAATGGGGTTCATCGTCTGGTACGTATTTCCCCTTTTGACAGCAATGCTAAAAGGCATACTTCTTTTGCCTCGGTTTATGTTTATCCTCTGGTAGATGAAAGCATCGAAATAGATATTAATCCTGCGGACTATACTTGGGAAACTATGCGTGCGAGTGGTGCAGGTGGACAAAATGTAAATAAAGTTGAGACAGCTGTTCGACTTCGTCACCAACCCACAGGAATTATTATTGAGAATTCTGAGACTCGTTCTCAACTGGAAAACAAAAACAAAGCCATGCAGCTATTGCGTTCCCAATTGTATGAGATCGAATTGCAAAAAAAGATGTCTGCTCGAGATGAAATCGAAGCTTCCAAAAAGAAAATAGAATGGGGATCTCAGATTAGAAATTACATATTACACCCATATAAATTAGTGAAGGATGTTCGATCGCAACATGAAATGACAGATGTGGATGGAGTGATGAATGGTCAAATTGATCCTTTCTTAAAAGCCTACCTAATGTCTGTGGGACAAGAAACTAACAATGAATTATGATCACAATAAAAAATATCATTTTTGATCTAGGAGGAGTAATAGTGGATTGGAACCCTGAATACGTTTATCTTGATGTTTTCAATGGAGATCGAAAAAAAACGCAGTGGTTTTTTGATGAAGTATGTACTTTCGATTGGAATGAAAATCAGGACGCAGGATACCCCCTAGCCCAAGCTACTGAAGACAGAATTAAACTTTACCCACAATACGAACAATGGATTCGTATGTTTTATGGTCGCTGGGAAGAAATGCTGGGAGGCCCCATAGAAGGAACCGTTAAGATTTTAAAAGAACTAGTAAATGATCGGAACTACAGAGTGATAGCCCTGACCAATTGGAGTGCAGAAACTTTTCCTGTGGCACTCAAACGGTTTGATTTTCTTCATTGGTTTGAAGGCATCGTAGTTTCAGGTACTGAAAAAACACGTAAACCTTTTTCAGCTATTTATCAGATTACTTTAGATCGTTATCAATTAAATCCTACAAACTCTCTTTTTATTGATGATAATGAACGAAATGTTGTTGCTGCACAGCGCATGGGAATTCAAACTATTCATTTTCAAAATCCAAAGCAACTCAAAATTTCACTACAAGCTTTGGGAATTAATCCATAAAAGATTTGGAGTCACTGAAATTAAATATCCATCAAATTCAGCGCAACAACATCAACGCTTTACATGCCGTTTCAGTACAAACCTTTAAAGAAACTTTTGAGAAACAAAATACTGAGGAAAACATGGAACGTTATCTCAAAGAGCAGCTCAGTCAAAATCAAATCAAAAAGGAATTTTCTGATAAAAATTCAGCATTTTATTTTGCTTATTCTAAAGACACCTTAGTGGGTTATTTAAAATTAAATTTTAACGAAGCTCAAAGAGAAGCAGTGCTAGACGGTAAGGCTTTTGAAATTGAACGAATCTACATCCTTAAAGTATTTCAAGGAAGAGGATTTGGCTCCCAACTTTTTGACAAAGCTTTAGAACTTGGAAAAGCAAGAGGATATCAACTGATGTGGTTGGGCGTATGGGAGTTAAATTATAATGCCCTTGAGTTTTACAAAAGAAAGGGACTGGAGCCTTTTGGTTCTCATGTCTTTCAATTAGGGAAAGACAGACAAACTGATATCTTAATGCAATTAAGATTCTAAGTCAAAAGGGTGTATCATCTTCATCCTCACTATCGCCAAAAACATCATCCGGATTAGGTAGACTGGTGCTCGGAATATCTGAATTATTTGGATTCATTTTAGACTGAAATTCAAATGGTGAGTCAAACGTATCTAGGTCTTCAAATTTACCCAGATGTCCAATGAACTTCAGACGAATATTATCAAGGCCACCATTACGGTGCTTGGCAACAATAAACTCAGCTTGACCCTCTGAGGGCGTTCTCTCATCATCATCCCACTCATCGATGTTGTAGTATTCGGGCCGATAAATGAAAGAAACAATATCTGCATCTT
>JAQWHT010000050.1 GCA_029249225.1 Flavobacteriaceae bacterium | reverse complement strand
AGACATATATCACCACCAAACTCATTGAAATAGCTGCATGTGATAAACCGTATTTGAGAAGTAAATGATGTAAATGATTTTGATCAGGTTTAAAAGAGGACTGCCCCGCTTTAACCCTTATGATAAAAACGCGAAGTAAATCTAATAAAGGATAAAAAATAACTAAAACAGAAAAAAGTGTTTTATTAAATGCAAAGGCTGTTTGAAATTGATAATCTTCGCTTAATAGATGAAAAATGTATACGGACACTAGAGTGCCTAAAAGTAGCGAGCCTCCATCTCCTAAAAACACTTTTCGGTTCTTTTTAAAATTAAAGTAGTAGAGTGGGATCATCGATCCAATTACAATGAAACCCATCGGTGCAAGTGGGGTAAATCTGACACTAAAAAATTCTAAAAATAAGATGGTTTTAATAACCTCAGATATAGCTAGACCATCAATTCCATCTATAAAATTGATCGAATTTACAATAACTAGAAAGACAAAAATTGTAGATAGTTGAGCAATAAACCACGACACCTCATATAAACCAAATAGTCCATAGTAATTGGTAATCACATACCCCTGATCTATAATTATTTTGGCTACGATGATTTGTAATAAAAATTTGAGTTTAAAGTCGGCATTATAAAAATCATCATACACCCCTACTATAAACATGATTCCTAAAGGAATAAATAGTGAATAGTCAAAGAGATCAATTTTATTGAAATAATAATAAAGAGAAACGAGTAATACAGTTGTGAATACTCCAATTCCACCAGTACGAGTGGCTAATGTTTTATGTGAACTACGATGATTGATGTCATCAAACTTTTTGTAATGAATAAAGATTTTTTGTGTGCAATAAGTAAGTAAACCACTTAGAAAAAAGGCAGAAAAATATAAAGAGTAGTCCATAATACAAAGATAAAACCTTTTTCAATACAGTATTTATTTACAGAGTGTTGCATTTTTTAGTAATTTTATGTGATAATTGAATCAGTTATGCCCAAAAAGACTTCCCAAAACATTAACACATCCAACTTTGCCCCTAGTTTTTTATTAATTGCTTATTTGTGTTTAGGTTTCGTTCCCAATTGGCAAGCGGTTGATAAAATCGCTCCCCAATGGTTGTTGATGAGTATTTTAAATACACTTTCGATTCTTTTTATTCTTTTCAAAAGAAATTCATATGCCCAAAGAATCACAAAGACCTTGAGTACATATTTATCCTATACCTACATTGGGTTTATCGTTTGGGCGGCATGTTCTTACTTTTATGCCATCAATCCCACTGAGGTTCTAGTAAATATCTCACGTCAAGTCAATGTCTTGATGATGTATTTAGTCATGGGATTTTTTGTTTATCATCTAAAATCCAAAAGAACGTTCCTTTCCTTTATCATTACGGTAATTCTGAGTGTTGAAATCTATGCAGTTCTCAATGAGGCATTACAAATGTTCAATACCTCAGGAACTATTTTAGGAAATGTATTAAAGGGAGTTGCAGCAAACCGAAATATCACGGCCTTTTCAATTGCAATAAAAATTCCTTTTGCCCTCTTTTTGATTTATAAAAACTCAAAACTTCTTTACAAATGGATATTAAGCGGTATCATTTTATTGTCTTTTTTATGTTTGAGTATGATTCAAAGTCGAGCTTCCTTTTTGGCGGTTGGACTAATACTTGTTGCTTTTCTGAGTTTGTGTGTTTTCTTATTTATAAAGGATAAAAACAAAAATCACCTTTTTCAATATGGGTATCTATTGCTTCCCTTTTTATTGGCCATTTGGATCAATCAAACTATACTTTCAGATAAAGGGGCCGACGCCTTGGCCAGGGCCTCAACCATCTCATTAGGGACTAACGATGGATCTGTAAACCAGCGATTGCGCTACTATGAAGATGTATTAACACATTTGAGTTCACATCCTGTCTTTGGGGTAGGATTGGGGAATTGGAAATTAAAGTCTATCGATTATGATTCCAAAGATATTTCAGGCTATGTTGTGCCTTATCATGCACATAGTGACTTTATTCAGTTGGGAGCAGAATTAGGGATTGTTGGTTTTCTATTGTATTTAGGGGTCTTCGTTTGGGCTGTATTTTTTGTATATCGTTTGATCCGCTATTCGGATCGTTCGATAGAAGAAAAAGTCTTTGTATTTCTTCTTTTAACCGCGTTGGGTGTCTATAGTGTAGATGCCAATCTGAATTTTCCTATTGCTCGCCCACAAGTTTTAGTCGTTTGGGCGCTGATTATGGCGCTGATTAATTATTATTACACTTCAGAGCAGCTTTCCAAAAACCACGGAGCATCAAGGCCTCTTTTGAACTATTCCTTTTTAGGGATTGCTTTATTGGCTTTATTGCCTTCAATCTATGTTTCCAATAAGGTTTATGAATCCTTAAAAGGGCAAATGTTTTTACTTCAAGATTTTAACTCAAATCAATACAATGTTCCTTTAAATAGAATAGACAATCTTGTTCCAAACATTCCAAACATAACTGTAACCACAATTCCTATCAATTCAGTTAAAGCACGCTATTATTTAAATGCTAAGAAATATGATAAAGCCTTAGCTTTAGCGAATAAGGGAACTGATGCAAACCCTTATTTATTTTATTCTGAATTATTAAAAAGTCAAATCTATAAGGCACAAGGTAAATTAGACAGTGCTAAAGTTTATGCCCGAAAAGCATTCTATGGTTTACCGAATAATGCTCTACATTCTTCAAATTATGTTAATCTAATTAATCAGACAAGGGATAAAGATGCCTTAGAAGAAGCCTTTGAAATGTTGACAATCAAAAATGACTTGAATAATTGTAAAAACTATTTGATCGTAGGGAATTCTCTTTATGCGCCTCAAGATCCTGTATTAGCTTCTCGAGCACAAAAAGCGATAGAAAACTTTCCCGATAATAATGAAATCAAAAGCTTAGCACGCTTGATTCAATTAGGCCAAACACGAATCAATCAAGCAGGTATTTACTCAAATGCGGGGCTACAATATTTTAATTCAGGAGATTATCAAAATGCTGCAGCTCAATTTACTTTAGCCTTAGAAAATAATCCTTATGAATATTCTTATTATGAAAACGCAGCGACTTCAAACTATTTGATAGGTAATTATGATGAGGCGATTGCCCAGATAGATGAGGTAATTGAGAATATGAATCCTAACAATGGAAAATGTGAGTATATTAAATCTATTATTTTTATTCGAATGGGAGATCCCATTGGAGCATGCCCGTATATAGAAACTGCGGTACGAAAAGGCTATACTCAAGCTCAAGCTACTTTAGAACAGTATTGTAAATAAAATCTACTTTATTAACCTACGATCTTAATCTATTTGTGAGGGTTGGTGAAATAAAATTCAACAAGAATTGAAAATTTATAGAATTATTTCTGAAAATTACCTTTTATT
Source organism: Flavobacteriaceae bacterium (assembly GCA_029249225.1). Taxonomy (GTDB): domain Bacteria; phylum Bacteroidota; class Bacteroidia; order Flavobacteriales; family Flavobacteriaceae; genus MS024-2A. Next base: position 3,634 of record JAQWHT010000050.1, on the reverse strand, counting down.
AAGTACTTTTATTACTTGATTTATAGTTAATTAATAATTTTTATGTTATCAGTTTTTCTAATTTCAAATAAAACAGAGCAAGAATCTCTGTTTTTAATACCGGTTAAATAGATGTCCATATAATGAAATGGTTTGTGCTTTACACCAAACCTCGATTTGAGGTAAAAGTTGCCAATGCTCTCGAATCTATGGGTATTCGCTCCTACTGTCCCTTGTATAAGCAAGTTAAATGCTATTCGGATCGTAAGAAAAAAGTAGAAACACCTCTTTTAAGATCATATGTTTTAGTTCAGCTTGAGGACAAAGACCGCGCACAGGTTTTCACAATACCAGGCGTGGTGCGCTACTTATTTTGGTTGGGTAAACCAGCAATTGTAAGGGAAGAAGAGATTGAGTCGATGCAACAGGCTTTGGAAGGAGTGTATGAAAGTATCTTAGTGACCCAATTACAAAAGGGAGCATCATATACAATTCCAGAAGGGCCTTTCAAAGGTCAACAGGGGAAAGTAGTTACCCTGTTAAAAAAAAGAATTCGATTAGAATTACCCAGTTTAGGCGTTTTAGTCACTTTGAAGACAGCCTAAATTGACTTAAAATAACGTTTTATCCTTGTTTGTTTTATGGGACAGACCAGGCGGAGCCGTCTAAAAAAACAAATTTAAAAACAAATGTTAGAAGAGCTAATTACTTCTAAAACCAGACTTAGGTTACTAATTAAGTTTTTTATTTCACAAGCGAATAGAGGCTACCTCAACGGCTTGGCCACTGAAATGGGAGAGTCTACTAATGCCATTCGTAAAGAATTGAATCATCTTCAAGGAGCTGGCTATTTGGAAAAAATCAAGGTGGATAATAAGGTAGAATATAAGGCGAATACCAATCATCCACTTTTTGATGTACTTCAAAAAGTAGTGCTTAAACATTTGGGTTTGGAGGACATTGTGGAAGCCGTACTGGAACGCATAGGAGATGTTGATCAGATCGTACTTGTTGGGGATTATGCAAATGGAAATGACAGTGGATTAATTGAAGTTTTCCTGATAGGTCAATCTTTGAATATGGAGTACATCACCCAATTAGAAGATAAAATTGAAGATCTGATTAAAAGAAAAGTAAGTTTTTATCTAGCCTCAAAGTTTTTAGCAGATAGAGAACATATTGTATTATTTAATTCCAAAATCATATGATGTCAATTACGAGTGAAGAGCGTCCTTGGGGACGATTTTTTGTACTACATGATGAACCCACTTATAAACTCAAACGAATTGAGGTTGACCCTGGAGGAAGACTCTCTTATCAATACCACCATAAGCGTTCTGAAGCTTGGACGATAGTCTCAGGGATTGGGACCATTACTCTGGATGTTAAAGTAAAGGAGTTCTGTTCAGGAGAAACTATTTTAATTCCGCAGGGAGTAAAACATCGCATTGAAAATAAAGGGACTGAAAAAGTTGTTTTTATTGAAGTGCAAACAGGCACTTACTTTGGAGAGGATGATATTGTTCGTATTGAAGATGATTATAATAGAGCGTAGATGAGTAAGCCAAAAGCGATTATTGTTTCTGGATATTTTAACCCCCTTCACAAGGGTCATTTAGAGCTCTTTGAAAAAGCGAAGGCTTCTGGTGATGCCCTTTGGGTAATTGTTAATAGTGAACTTCAAAGAGGGTTAAAGGGAAGTAAAGCCTTTATGGACGAGGATGAGCGCCTAGTTATTGTTAGTGCTATTGGGATTGTAGATAAAGCCCTTATTTCTATTGACAAGGATAAAACCCAGCGGGCTACGCTTGCAGATTTAGCAGATCAATATTCTGGGGTGTATTCCCTTTATTTTGCAAATGGAGGAGATCAGAATAACGCTTCGATTCCGGAGGTTCCAGTGTGCAAAGAAAAAGGAATTGGACTTTTGGAGGGGCTAGGCGATAAGATCCAATCTTCTTCGTGGCTTTTAAAAAAACAGGATGAAGATTAAAAACATCTGTTGTATTGGCGCAGGATATGTGGGAGGGCCCACGATGGCCGTAATTGCTTTGAAATGCCCCGACATAAAAGTTACTGTAGTTGATTTAAATAAAGAACGTATTGCAGCTTGGAATGGGCCTTTGGATACACTTCCTGTATATGAACCCGGTTTAACAGAAGTGGTAGCAGAGGCTAGAGGGAGAAACTTGTTTTTCTCTACAGAAGTAGACAAGGCCATTGAAGAAGCTGAAATGATTTTTATAGCGGTTAATACCCCCACCAAAACGAAAGGAGAAGGCGCAGGAATGGCTGCCGATTTACGCTATGTTGAAGCCTGTGCAAAAAACATTGCTCAGGTTGCTAAAACAGATAAGGTGGTGATTGAAAAATCAACCTTACCCGTGCGTACCGCAGAAAAAATCAAAGAGATTTTAGACAGGGAGGGGAAAGGAGTCCATTTTGAAATCCTTTCCAATCCCGAGTTTTTGGCAGAGGGAACGGCTATTCAGGATCTTTTTAAATCGGATCGAGTACTTATTGGTGGTTATGAAACTGAGTCAGGACAAAAAGCGGTTCAAACGTTGGTTGATATTTATGCCAACTGGATTCCAAAAGTGAAAATTTTTACTACCAATGTGTGGTCTTCGGAGTTGGCTAAATTGGCTTCAAATGCCATGCTCGCACAACGCATTTCTTCGATCAATAGTTTGTCTGCACTCTGTGAAAAAACAGGGGCTAATATTAATGAATTGTCAGAAGCCATTGGGATGGACCATCGGATTGGACAAAAATTCTTAAAGGCCTCTGTGGGTTTTGGCGGAAGTTGTTTTCAAAAAGATATTTTGAACTTAGTTTATCTCTGTCGTCATTATGGACTCGATGAAGTGGCAGAATATTGGCATCAGGTAATCAAGATAAATAATTACCAAAAAGATCGTTTTGCCCAAAAGATCATTGATTATTTTGGGGGGGATTTAACTGGGAAAAGAATTGCTATTTTAGGATGGGCTTTTAAGGCAAACACAAATGATTCTAGAGAAAGCCCTGCAATCTATTTTGCGGAGAAATTATTTAAAACTGGGGCGATTTTAGAGATTTATGATCCGATGGTATCCAAAGAATCTATTTTCAGCGATATTGATTTTTATTGGGAGGCTTCAAAACCAAAAGATATAACAACGGGGATTTCAGTGCTTAACTCTTTGAATAAATTAGACCTAAGCATTGATGCTGTAACAATTTTAACCGAGTGGGAGGCTTTTAAAAGGCATGACTTTTCAAAGACTATAGTTTTTGATGGTAGAGGGATTCTATCATCAAGTAACTATTCAATTGGAAAGGGATGAAAAGAACATTAGTTTTGCCAAAAAAGAAATCTCACTTACCAGCAATAGTAAAATTTGATTAATCAAATTTTTTCAAATGTCTAAACCAAAAGCCATCATCGTATCAGGATACTTTAACCCCATTCACAAAGGGCGCCTAGAGTATATTAATAATGCCAAGGCCATGGCTAATAGGTTTTTTGTGATAGTTAATAACGACCATCAAAGGGCGCTAAAAGGCAGTAAAGAGTTTCAGGATGAGAATGAGAGAATGATCATCGTATCCAACATTAAAGCGGTAGATAAAGCCATTCTTTCAATTGATATAGATACAACGGTGTGTAAGA
>JAQWHT010000109.1 GCA_029249225.1 Flavobacteriaceae bacterium | reverse complement strand
TGGGGAGCTGAGGATGGATATCACCGAGGCGATATCGGAAACTTTAGTGCAGATAATTCAGGTAAGGGTATGGTTAGCTTTTCGACAGATTTATGGTGTCTAGACTGTGATGATCCTGTAAAAAACATTATCGGAAAAGCCGTTATTGTTCATCAAGGTAAAGACGATTTAGTTTCTCAGCCTTCGGGAGCTGCAGGTGCCAGAATCAGCTGTGCTGGTATTATCTTTTAAACTTCCCACTTCCTAAGTTGGTTTAACTTTTCCTGAGCTTCGATTTCTTCTTTTGGAATTACTTTAAGAAAGGACTTATGTTGTTCGATTGCATGCTGAATTTGCTCAAGAATATCTTCTACACTATCTTTTTCATAATCAATTTGAAGGGGCTCTTTGATAATCATAGACTGAAGAATCCCTTTCTTTTTAATCATCAAACCCTTTTTATCAAAAGAGCGTCTAAAACCATCAATGACAATTGGTATCACTATGGGTTTGTATTTCTTAATTATGTGAACAGTACCTTTGCGAACTGGCTTAAATGGCTTAGTTGTACCTTGTGGAAAAGTTATCACCCAACCATCATCTAAAGCGAGTCCTATATTTGTAATATCGCTCATCTTTACTTGACGTTTGATTGACTGCCCATTTTCCCTCCATGTACGTTCAATAGAAACAGAACCAGCATATGCCATAATTCTGGGAAGTAAGCCTGATTTCATTGTTTCTTTGGCTGCTACGTAGTACATATTGAGTTTGGGACTCCACAAATACCCTACATTTTTAATACTATCAATTCTTCCGCTTAAACTGGCATTAAAAACGTGAAACATGGCAACAACATCCGCAAAATACGTTTGATGATTTGAGATAAACAATACGTTATTGTCCGGCAAATTTTTGATTATTTGAGAGCCCTCTATTTTGAGTTGATTGAAACCTCGATACCTTCTATGAGTCATAAATCCCATGTAGCGAATGAGCCATTTTTTTAAAATCAGATAATGCCCAAACGGGTTCTTTTTAAACATAAATCAAGTCTAAATTACTCCTCAAATATAGACTTTATTCTAAAAGCGACTTTCTAAAAAAATCTTAAATTCAAATAATATCATGGCAGTGGCTCCCCAAATTATATGCTTGTCATAAACAAAGCAAGGAACTCTAATACCAGCAGCAGGACCGTTCATTAAAACACGCTCCTCAATTTTAAAACGAATCAAATGTTCTAGAGGTAATTCTAGATGTTTTGCAACCTCACGCTTGTTCGGTTTAAAATTTGGATAGTCTGCTGTTGCTAATACAAATGGACTTACTAAAAAATTACTTGGTGGTATATAGGTAGGAGTAAGAGATAGTAACGGTTTCTTTTGAGTCAATGAAGTTCCTAGTTCTTCATTACATTCTCTTACAGCTGTATTCCATATTGAAGAATCTTCTTCCTCTTGCTTTCCCCCGGGAAAACTAATTTGTCCAGAATGGACACCTTTGTATTCAGATCTTTTTATTAAAGAAAGATGCATCTTATCCTGTTTAGGATAACAAAAAAGGAGTACTCCTGCCTTTCTGGCATTAGTATAGGAAGCTAGATCATTCTCCAAATATTTTTTTCTTTGCTCGGTAGCCAATTGACCCTGAGCTGATTTTCCTGATAGTTTGAAATCTTTTACATTTGAAAAACAATCTGAAAATTTTTGAAAATCCATGTTAAAAACAAAATTAATCATTCTTGCTGCAGGTATGTTAATACTTTTCAATCATTGTGGTGATTCTGAAAAAAAGAATCCCAAGAAGGTTGTTTACAATAAGGAAAAGTTGGTTAACCTTAAAAGGGATAGCATAAAGGACACCAAAAGCCAAGAGGAAAGTGCGCCAAAATCAATCTTACTGAATGATCAGAATGCCATTCCATTCTTTTTTAATTATCAAAAAGAAAACCCTGAAGATAAAGTTCGTATTTCTACACGATTTGGTGATATCGACATTCAGCTATACAAAAACACTCCTTATCACAGAGCTAATTTTATTTATCTAACAAAAAAAGAATACTTCAACGGAAGTACCTTTCACAGAGTAGTTCCTGGCTTCATTATTCAAGGAGGAAATTCTGACCGTGTTGAAACTGCTGAAAAAAGGAGAAAAATAGGGAAATACCTCCTTCCTCCAGACACCCGAAAGGGACACAAACACCATAGAGGTGTGATTTCGATGCCCAGTAGTGAAATTGAAAATCCTCACAAACTAGCTTCACCCTATGAATTTTTTATAGTACAGCAAAATCCTGGAGCTTATCACCTTGACGGTTCTTATACCGCTTTCGGCAAAGTTATTAAAGGTATGGATGTAGTTGATAAAATCAATAAACAAAAGGTAGACAACCGAGAAGCACCTTTAACCAATATCCACATGCAAGTATCTATTATTGAATAATTATTTCTGATAACAATAGTGATAACTTTAAATTAATTCTAATAATTTAATAAAAAAATATGTCTTTATAGATTTTTCTTATTATTTTTAAAAAAACAATAAGGAATGACACTCATTCAATTAAAATATACACTAGCTATTGCGGAAGAGGGAAATTTCACCCTTGCTGCAGAAAAGTGTTTTGTTACGCAACCGACCTTAAGCATGCAAGTGCAAAAGCTAGAAGAAGAATTGAACGTTAAACTTTTTAATAGAAAAGCCAAGCCAATTACACTAACCGCAGTAGGAGAAAAAATCATCTCTCAAGCAAAAGTTATACTTGAGGAAGCCGAACGGATGAAAGATATTGTAGCTACAGAAAAAGGCATCATAGAAGGGAATTTTAGACTTGGAGTCATTCCAACCGTAATGCCTACGTTATTACCTCTTTTCTTAAAAAGTTTTATCAAAAAATACCCTAAAGTTAATTTGAAAATTGATGAGCTTAATACAGCATCTATAATTGAGGAGCTCTCGTTGGGAAAACTTGACGCAGGAATTGCAGCTACCCCCTTGGACAATTCTCAGCTCATTGAAAAGCCTTTATATTACGAACCATTTGTGGGCTATATTCCAAAAAACCATTCGTTGACTTCGGTAGAAAAATTAGAGATAGAAGACCTTGAAAAAATTGATATGTTAGTGCTTGAAGATGGGCATTGTTTTAGAGAACATGTATTAAAACTGTGCCATACTTCTAGAGGGGCAAGCTCTTTTGATTTGAAAAGCGGAAGCTTTGAAACATTGATTCATTTAGCAAATGAAGGCATGGGCATGACACTGCTCCCCTATCTCCAAACCAGAGGACTATCAGAAAAGAACAAAGAAAACCTCAGACACTTCAAAAGTCCAGAGCCCGCAAGAGAAATAAGCATGATTTACAGTAAAAACTTACTCAAACTTCCCATTATTGAAGCACTATCTGATATTATTGAAGGCGTTTTGAGAGGTGCAATTCAATTTGAAAACATAAATCTAATTACCCCAAAGAAATAGCATCTGAATTAGAAAATAGCACAGAGCGAAGCGGTTGTTTATTTTGAACAAAAGTTTTTACCCAATCCTCTAATTCCAATTGTTCTTGAGTACTTAATAAGCGGTAGGCTTTTTGTAATTCCTTTTTAAATAAACTCGGATCAAAACTAACCTTATACAATATGGCTTTACAATAATTTAAATCTTTAGTCATAATTCAGTTTACTTTAATTATCTCAATCTAAGAAGATTTTATTTCAAAAAATGTTGTAAAAAAGTTAAAAAAATAGTACTATGTTATACATGGTTCTATCTTTTATTTATTTATTTGCAATACAAACATATAAACTAATGAAGATCGAAAACACAACAGCACAAATGAGAAAAGGGATTTTAGAATTCTGTATCCTTTCATTGATTTCAGGTCATGATCTTTACACTTCCGAGATCCTAGAAGCTCTTAAAAAAGGAAAGATGCTTGTTGTAGAAGGTACTGTATACCCCTTACTTACCCGCTTGAAAAATGCAGATCTATTGCACTACAGATGGGAGGAATCAAGTTCTGGTCCTCCAAGAAAATATTATTCTTTAACCCCAAAGGGCGAAGCTTTTCTTTCAGAACTTCAAAAGGTTTGGAGTGAACTTAATAAGGCTGTAAAAACAATAACCCAAAATAAAAATAATCTCAAATGAACAAGACCGTTAATATTAATCTAGCCAGTACGTTTTTTCATAAAGACGAAAAAGCGTACGCTAAACTAAAAACCTATTTAAAATCCCTTGAAAATGGATTCAAAAATACTGTTGGCAAGGAGGAAATCTTAAAAGACATAGAGGCTCGAATCGCTGAGCTTTTTCAAGAAATTAAGACAAATCCCGATTACGTAATTTGTGAAGAAGATGTTGACAAGACAATTGAAGTGTTAGGACAACCTGAAGATTTTCTCACAGATCAGGAGGAAGAAGAACAGACTGAAGAAACTACACGAAAAAAACTGTTTCGAGATCCAGACGATAAATACATTGCCGGAATTGCTTCGGGACTAGGATATTATTTTGGCATTGATAATACATGGATTCGATTAATTTTACTTTTCCTTTTTATTTTTTCTGTAGGAACCCTTGTTACAGTCTATCTTTTGTTGTGGATTCTTATGCCTGAAGCCAAAACAACAGCAGATAAATTAAAAATGAAGGGGAAACCAGTCAATATTTCAAATATTGAAAAAAAAATTAAAGAAGAATTCGAGGAAGTATCCTCAAAAATAAAGGACATTGATTATGAAAAAACTACAAATTCCTTAAAAAAAAGTCGAGAAATTTTTTTCAATTTTTAGAAGGGGCAATCAAAGCAGTACCTAGTATAATTTTCAAAATTCTTGGATTTTTCTTTTTAATCCTAGCTGTTTGTTCCATAATTTCAATTCTAATAGCAGCAATTGTACTGTTATTTTTTGGAACAGTATTTTGGCCTTTTGAACTTTTGGGATTAAGTCTGATTCCAAATCTACTTTGGGTACTTTCAATATTTTTATTTGTTCTCATTCCTTTTTTATTTCTATTCTCCTTAGCAATTCGGTTGTTAAGAGGTCAATCAAAAACTTATGGAACTACAACTCGATTTGTTTTATTTGGAATATGGATTGCAGCAATTATATCTTGTATAACACTAACTGGAAACGAAATAAGTAAACATCGGGTTACTGCCACAAAAACCGAAAAACACAGCCTAACCATTCAACCAACAGATACTTTATATGTCAATTTATTTTCCGATGACCTTCAAGATCCTGAATGGGTATTTAAAAAAAATTACACTCTAAATAAACTCATAGAAGAGATCGGTGAAGACCGTCAGCGCCTTGCAATCTCGATAAAAAAAAGCAACGATCTAAATTCTTTATTAGAAATAAGAGCATCAGCAAAAGGTGGCAACCAAAACCGAGCTCAAAACAATGTAAAAGACATTGTGTATAACTGGGAATTAAATGAACAAACCCTCTACCTTGACCGATTTACAAACACTATTAAGTTGAATGATCTAAACTCCAAACATATTGCACTTACTTTGAGACTCTCAGAAGGACAAGCTATTCATCTGAGTAACAATCTTAGAGAATACATGAGCTACCCGGTAAAAAATGATCAGGGATTTAAATCATCAAAAACCACTGGTTATTTCTGGAAAATGGGGTCTAATGAATTGGAATGCTTGAATTGCCCAACAAGTCAATCTAAATTAAGAGTCCAATACCAAAACGAAGAGGGAGATGAAAAACTACATTTAAAAGTGGATGAAGATGGAATTCATCTCAAAACAAAATAAAGTTTGAAGAAAGCCGATATACTGTTTGCATTAACTTTTTTTAATGCTATATTTGCGCACACTTTTCGGGGTGTAGCGTAGCCCGGTCATCGCGCCTGCTTTGGGAGCAGGAGGTCGCAGGTTCGAATCCTGCCACCCCGACTAAATAAAATGGAAGTTTTATCCCATCATTAACACTTCCAACTAAATCAAAGGTGTTGATATTGCTACATCCTTCTGATTTAAGAAAATCATTCATTTATTCGGGATGTGGCGCAGCCTGGTAGCGCACACGCATGGGGTGCGTGGGGTCGCAGGTTCAAATCCTGTCATCCCGACTAAATTTCTATCCTAACCTTTTTTACAACTCGCCCGTCAAAAGCGCTTCTTTGATATGTTTTTTGTAATCAATTTCTGTTAAACTAATCTAGCTTCCACCGCATGCCCATAAAAAAACGAATCCCCTGATTTGAAGCAAAGACATAAGATGGGTCGAATGTCAAAGCAAAAGGATTATTTGGTGTGGCCAAGGCATATCCTTTATCATCAAACACAACTTGCTTATCAAAAGGGTCAAAAGCTCGTGCGATGCTATTTGCTGGAGGTGTGAAATTAAAAATATTTTTAAGTCCTCCATAAGCTTCTATACCACCATTCAAAATTTTTGTGAGCTGCACGTTTACAATACTGAAACTTGATGAAAAAATTGGCCTTGGGTCAAGATTACTCAAAGTGGGTAATTTTAAGGGGCCTAAAGTAGACCCCGTGAGGTCAAAAATTAACTGACTTGAATTCCATTTTTTTTCAATTTTCCAGACTCCCTGAAAACGCTCTGTCAGATAGGGTAACGTTTTAGTTCCATCATCTAAAATATTAGTATCAACATAAGTTGCCCCCATATTAATTCTGAAACCTCCTGGGGCTAGGATATTAAAATTTAGAGAAACACCTTGAGAAATTGATTTACCATTAAGATTTGTGTAAATTATTTTATTGGGATCAGTATCGTAATCTGGGATTATTTTGTTCGAAAATTGAGTCTTAAATACACTTAAATCAAAGTCAAGAATAGCCCCTTGTTGTAAATAAAACTTCTTGAGATAATTAATATTAACATTCCATGATTCCTCTGGGTCTAAAGCATCTAAGAATACTACTTCCCTTGCGCCAGTCAAAGAGGCATGATCTTCTGTAAACACTTGAGCTACACGAAATCCAGTTCCTGCGCTAATTCGCAAAATAGATGTTTTATCATGATTGTTGATTTTATAATTGAGTCTTGGTGTAAACAAGGATCCATGAAGAGAATTATAATCGTATCGAAGTCCAACCAGTAAAGTATTGTTTGAATTTATGCTAACCTGATTTTGAACAAATACTCCTGGTAAGTGCATGACTGAGGCACTATTAGTTCTTGAAAATTCATTGAACGTTGCCGTAGTATCATCATCATAATAGGTGTATCTATAAGCAAGACCTAGAAGTAAAGTGTTCTTTTTAAAGTTTCTATTCCATGTCATCTGACCAAAGCCTATGGTTTGATCAGCATTAAAAATTGTAGTTCCATAAACAGAATTCTGATGATGATCGTTAAAACTGAATTGAAAAGAAACTGTCTCATTGAATTGATAGTTGCCAAAAACTTCAAATCTACTAGTATAAATACTCTCTCCATAAATAAGATTTCCTCCTCTGTTTTGAGGCATCCAACTCATCTGTCCTCCCCAACGATCCTCATATACATAACGTGCGGCAAATGCAAAATTATCCCCCAAAGAAAATTTGTTAAAAATTGAAAATCGATCTTGTAAGGTCAAATCAGTAAAACCGTCATTATTGTTGTCAATAGGGTTTGAATAATTAAAATAATTTATCCCTAAAAGTCCTGTTGACCTTTTAGAAAGTGTGTATTTATAACCTACATCAGTATTCAACTCCCCCCAACCCGAGGCAAAAGAATCAATTGAAAGTTTTGAAGTATTTTCGGGAAGTTTAGTGATCAAATTAATAATTCCTCCAATGGCTTCTGAACCGTAGAGTGTTGAAGCGGGTCCTTTAACAATTTCAACACGTTCAATTAAGGATTGAGGAATCCCCGACAAACCATAAACTGTTGACAATCCACTCACTATAGGGAGACCATCAATTAGAATCATTGTATAACTCCCTTCTTGACCATTGATATGAATATCTCCTGTGTTACACACATTACAATTGAGTTGGGGACGTATTCCATTGACATTTTCAAGTGCTTCAAAAACCGAAGAGGTAGGATTAGCTTTAAAAAAGGACTTACTATAAACCTCTACTGGTACAGGACTATCAAGTTTAGATACTGGCTTTAAAGTTCCTGAAACCACAACTTCGTCTAGAGTTTCATCTAATTTCAATTCAATAATACCAAGATCTTCAATATTAGATAAAATTGGAAAAACTCTAGATTTTTTTCCCAAATAAGAAATAAGAAGTTTAGGATTATCTAAATTAGAAAAATAAATTGTAAAATGACCTTCAGCATCAGTGGTTGCTCCAACGCTTGAGTCTTTTATGAGTATTGAAGCGCTCTCTACTGGCTTTCCACTAAACAAGACTGTACCGCTAACAGAAAAGTCTTGAGATAGAGCTACTTGAATACAAAAAAAGATGAACAAAAAGTTGAATTTCATCAAATAAGTTTTACACTGCAAAACTATTTTATTAGTTTTACACTACAAAACATTTCAATGAAAAAAACTATAGAAAAAGAAAATTATCTAAAAGCCATCTACAAGATGGAAGAAAAAGAGGAACAGGTAACGGTAACAGCATTAAGTCAAAATTTTAGAGTAAGTAAATCTACCGTTTCTAATATGGTAAAGAAATTAGTTGTGATGGGGCTAGTTGACAGCAAACCCTATCGTCCAATACTTTTAACTCCTGAAGGAAGAGAAAAAGCTACAGCAATTATTTCTAAACATCGATTAATTGAACTTTATCTAGTTAAAAAAATGAATTTTAAATTGGATGAAGTACATGACATAGCAGAAGAGATCGAACATATTGACAATTCGGTGTTCTTTAGGAGAATGAAAGAAATACTTGGAGACACCGATATTGATCCTCATGGATCAAGAATTCCTGAGTGCAACTATTGACAAAAGCAATCTATTGCCCTGTTTTGGGTCGGGAATGAATAGTTTTTGGCTCTCCCCACTCCTCCACCGCTTCTATTTGAACTCCCAGGCCTTTGGGTTTCGTTTTAGCCTCAGCAATTCGTTTTAATAACATCTTCGTAAGTGAGTCTTTAATCGCCTTGTAAGATTTTTTATCGGTAAGATTATTCAATTCATTTCTATCCTCTCTGTGATCGTAAAGCTCTGTCCCCATAACTCCATTAACACCCCATTGAGTAAATCTATAACGCTCTGTTTTGATGGAATAACCCGTAATTTTAGTTCCATTTTCCATCGATACGCCAAGTTCAGTTAATGCACTTTTTCTAACTCTAGCACTGGAATCTTTTAAAAGAGGCGCAAAACTTTTACCCGAAACAAATTCTGGTGTACTGAATCCAACAAGTTCCATTAGGGTAGGATAAATATCTACTAGCTCTACAGGTGCGTTCATTATTTTTTCATTTATATTAATCCCGGGGCCAGCTAAAATGAGTGGAACTCGAGTCGCATTATCAAAAAGTGTTCTTTTTTGCCAGTGGCCGTGCTCCCCTAGATGATAACCATGATCTGAGGTAAAAACAACGATTGTATTTTTATCTAATCCTGTTTCTTTCAATTTATCTAAAACCCTACCTATCTGAGCATCCACAAAACTTGTTGTTGCGTAGTACGCCTCTTTAATTGTTTTAGCAAGGTCTTCGTCTAAATTATTTTGATCTTTTTTCTCTCTAACACTTCGTGCCGCAGGTTCGGGCAAACTCGTTAAGTACGCATCGGAACTCTTCGGAATATTCATTTCCTGAGTTTCATAAAGATCAAAGTATTTTTTTGGAGCCACAAATGGAGTGTGCGGTCGATACAAACCATAAGCAAGAAAAAAATGTTCCCCGCTTTTTGCAAATCTATCCAAAAAATCAATTGCCTCCGAAGCACCTATCCCATCGGTTTGCTCTTCATCTGTTCCTTCTGCTTCAAGCCAACTCAATGTACCTCCATAAGCTTTTGGTTTAAGTGTGTTTATTTTATATTCTTCTATCTTGTCTCGTCCATAGGGATTTACAGTCTGATCCCAAGTGTAATTATCATCATGTCCAGCGGTTCCTATATCTCTTGGATTATGATAATGGAAAATTTTTCCAACACGTACTGAATGATAATTTTCTTGTCTAAATCTTTGGCCCATGGTTATAACTTTGGGAACAGCCTGACGTAAGTATACTCTTAATTTTTTAATTTTAGTTTGATCAGGGTACATCCCAGTCATAAAAGAAGCTCTTGAAGGACCACACCAAGGATATTGATTGTGTACATTTCCGAATAAAACACCTCTCTCAGCTAACTTATCTATGTTGGGAGTAAAAATTTGCTCATTACCATAAGCACCTAAATCACAATTTAAATCATCAGAAACGATAAACAAGACATTATATTTGGGCTTATCTGAAGCCGAAGTGAAACCCATCAGAAGGACCACTATCAAGATAAGAAGTGAATATTTATAGTATTTCATTTGTTCAATTTAACATTTTAGTTTTAAATTATTTAGGATCAATGAGCTTTTTAGGATAAACGCAAATAATTTTAAACTTGTGTTAGTGATCTCAAAATTTAGTAAGTTCGTAATTAAGAAATTGAAAATAATAATTATGAAAAACTTTTCCCTCTTTTGCTTTGTGTTTTTGTCTTCCATACATTACGGTTGTGCCCAAGACAACCCTCCGTTAATTGAAACACCTTCCGAAGTAAATTACTCTTATGAAACTTTGGTAGATGGGATTGACATTCCCTGGGGTTTGGCTTTTATTACTGAAACAGATTTTTTAGTTACAGAAAAATCAGGAACTCTATATCGAGTTGTGAATGGTGACAAAAGAGCTATAGCTGGAGTTCCAGAAATCTATGTTAGAGGCCAAGGAGGACTTTTAGATATTGCCCTTCATCCGGAGTTCAGCTCAAATAATATAGTTTACATGACTTTATCTGCAAATACTGAGGGCGATAAAAATGGTGGAAATACTTCGTTATATTCAGCTAAACTTAACGGTAATTCATTAGAAGATGCTAAGCTGCTTTATAAAGCCACACCAAACACCAAAAAAGGACAACACTGGGGTTCCCGAATTGTTTTTGACAATGAAGGACATCTTTATTTTTCTGTGGGGGATCGTGGAAATCGAGATGTTAACCCTCAAGACATCAGTAAAGATGCTGGAAAAATTTACCGACTCAATTTAGACGGAAGTATTCCAGAAGACAACCCATTTGTTGGCAAAGAAAATGCAAAAGAAGCTATATTTTCTTATGGACATAGAAACCCTCAAGGTATGGTAGTCCATCCCAAAACTGGTGCTGTTTGGGAGCACGAACACGGACCTCAAGGAGGTGACGAAATCAATATTATTAAAAAAGGAGATAACTATGGTTGGCCAGAAATAACCTATGGAATAAATTATAGTGGAACCATAATAACTAACAAAACTTCAGCACCTCATA
>JAQWHT010000017.1 GCA_029249225.1 Flavobacteriaceae bacterium | reverse complement strand
GCAATCATATGAACCACATGTGAAACCTTTTGAAATAATAAAATTACTTCCATACTCATCATACTCACCGTAAGCAAAATCTATTCCACTAAATGAATATGAAAAACTCCCTCATTTTTTTAATCCTATAGATTTTGATCCTAAAGAATGGGTCAGTATGGTAAAAGATGCAGGAATGAAATACATTACCATAACTAGCCGTCATCACGATGGCTTTTCAATGTTTGACTCAAAGGTGACAGATTACGATATTGTTGATGGGACTCCCTATGGTAAGGATGTGTTAAAAATGCTAGCTGAAGAATGTCGAGAACAAGGAATTAAATTATTTTTCTACTATTCATTATTAGATTGGAATAGAGATGACTATTTTCCCAGGGGAAGAACTGGAACAGGAATAGCTGGACGTAAAGAAGGTAAGTGGGAAGATTATATTGCTTTTATGAAAGCTCAACTCAGCGAATTACTTAGTAATTATGGTGAAATTGGAGGTATTTGGTTTGATGGACATTGGGATCAAAAAGATTGGGATGGTGAAAAGTTTGGTGCGGTGAAAGTCGATTGGCATTATGACGAACTCTACGGGATGATCCATGAAATGCAACCCCAAGCATTAATAGGAAACAATCATCATATTGGTGTGATTGCTGGAGAAGATTTTCAAATGTTTGAAAAAGATTTACCAGGGAATAATACTACCGGTTGGGGCACCCCTGCTGATCAAATTGGATCTGTACCCCTGGAAGTTTGTGAGACGATAAATGGTTCATGGGGATTTAATTTACAAGACAGAAAACACAAGTCTAACAAAGAACTGATTCATTATCTAATCAAAGCTGCGGGTTACGGGAGTAATATGCTGTTAAATGTTGGTCCAATGCCTAACGGTAAAATACAACCCAAACATCAAGCCTCCTTAAGAGTCATGGGTAATTGGTTAAAGCAAAACGGTGAAACCATATACGGTACGCGGAAGGGGCCAACCCCCCCCAACGATGATTTTGTTTCAACGCAAAAAGGGAAAATAGTTTACGTACATCTACTCAATAAAGAAGTCGATGTAATTCATGCTGATCAAGTTCCTGTTCGGATAAAAGGGATTTACGATATGAAAACAAAAACAAAATTACCCTATAGAAATGATAGTTTTGGGTTGGCAATTGATGTTTCAAAACTTGAAAAAAACGATATTGATACCATTATACAAATAGAATTAAGATGACCTCTACAAAACTAAATAATCGATTAGTTTCCCTTGATTTTTTTCGAGGTTTGGTGATGTTTTTACTTATAGCTGAGTTTGCCCATCTTTTTGAAGTCCTAATGGAATCAGGTAATCCACATTTAACGGCTACGATGGATTTTCTTTTTCATCATGCTAAATGGGAAGGATTACATTTTTGGGATTTGGTACAGCCCTTCTTTATGTTTATTGTTGGGGTTTCCATTCCTTTTTCTTATGACAATCGAAAGAGAAGAGGGGATAGTGAAAAGCAGATTCGCAATCATGCACTTCGAAGAGCATTCTTACTTTTACTTTTTGGATGGGGATTATATTGTATTGGACCAGAAAAAATCGTTTTTCAGTTTGACAATGTGTTGGCTCAATTGTCATTTACTTATTTGATTTCGTTTCTTTTACTAAAACAATCCTCAAATGTTCAAATTACTGCTGGCTTTATTTGTATAGTAATTTCAGACTTATTGTACCGTTTTTTTCCAGTAGCTGGATTTGATCAGGCTTTTGTTGCGGGAGAGAATTTTGGTGCTTGGTTTAATATTTTTATATCAGGCTATGAATATGGTGGTCACTGGGCAGCATTTAATGCACTTCCTACCGCAGCACACACTTTATGGGGTGTTGTAGCAGGAAAATGGCTTATGGAAAATACTCCACAAGCAGAAAAATTAAAACGGTTACTAATTGCAGGAGTGGTAACCTTAATTTTGGGTTATCTCTCAACTTTTTTTACACCAATAATTAAACGAATTTCAACGACTTCTTTTGTACTATTGTCAGGAGGTTGGACAATCTTAGCTCTAGTACTTTGCTATTGGCTAATTGATGTAAAACAACTAATTAAAAAGACTTTTTTATTCAGAATTGTAGGTGTGAATCCACTATTCATTTACCTTTTTGCCTCATTAGGTGGAGGAGGTTTATTTTTAAAAATAATTAAACCTTTTTCAAACAGCCTTCTCGGAGGATTTTCACCTTGGTTGGCTGATCTAGCTTCAGGTTTTGTTGTTCTTTTAGGATTGTGGTATGTCTGCTATTGGCTTTATAAAAATCAAATTTTCATCAAAATTTAACATGCAAAATTCAGTACTTTTCCTTTTGTTTTTGTGTCTTTTTTGGGGTTGTAAAAATCCTGATCAAACCCAAACCCAAACCCAAGCTCCTAATATTATTTACATACTGGCTGATGATTTGGGTTATGGTGAACTTGGGGCCTATGGTCAAGAAAAAATCAAAACACCTAATTTAGATCGTTTAGCTGCTGAGGGGATGCGTTTTACGCAGCACTACACAGGAGCGCCAGTTTGTGCACCTTCTCGATATATGTTTTTGACAGGGGCTCATGCTGGCCATGCTTACATTAGAGGAAATTATGAACTAGGTCAATTTGAAGACGAAAACGAGGGAGGACAAATGCCCATCCCAGAAACTACACCCACATTGGCTAAAATGCTCAAAACAGCAGGATACCAGACAGCAATGGTTGGGAAATGGGGGTTGGGAATGAATAACACCACTGGAAGTCCTTTAATACAAGGGTTTGATTATTATTACGGTTACTTAGATCAAAAACAAGCCCACAATTATTATCCTACTCATCTTTGGGAGAATGATGAGATTGCCCCCCTAGAAAACGACTATTTTTTAGTCCATAGCCCAATCGCGAGTGGAAGTGATCAAGCCGCATTTGATCATTTTAAAGGTGACGACTATGCTCCTGATCGAATGATTGGGAAAGCCCTACATTTTCTTGATACTACTTCCGTTGAAAAGCCTTTTTTCTTTTATTATCCTTCTCCAATCCCTCATGTTTCGCTTCAAGTACCTGACTCTTTAGTGCAACAGTATGAAGGAGATTTTGAAGAAACACCCTATTATGGTAACAAAGGTTATACTGCGCATCAGTATCCAAAAGCAGCCTATGCTGCGATGATCACCCATCTTGACACTGAAGTAGGGAAAATTTGGGAAGCTGTAAAGGCAAGAGGTCAAGAGGAAAATACTTTGATTCTTTTTAGTAGCGACAACGGACCCACTTTTGCAGGTGGTGTAGATGCAGCTTATTTTAACAGTGCAGCTGGTTTTAGAGGATTGAAAATGGATGTATATGAAGGAGGTATTCGTATTCCATTTATAGCTTATTGGAAGGGTAAAATTAAACCAGGTTCGGTGTCAGATTTAGTTTCTGGTCATTGGGATATGTACAATACCTTTGCTGATTTAAGCGACCAAGATCAAAAGTCTCCTGACGGTATTTCCATACTGCCAGAACTCTTGGGGAGTAAAGGTCAAAAACAACACGAATATATTTATTTTGAGTATCCTGAAAAGCGTGGTCAAGTAGCCCTTAGAATGGGTGATTGGAAAGGTGTAAAAGTTGAAATGAAAACGAATTCCAATTCAACTTGGGAATTGTACAATTTAAAAGAGGATCCTCAGGAATTAATGAATTTAGCACAACAGTATCCGGAGATTATTTTAAAAATTGATTCTTTACAGCAAATTGCGCACCGTCCTGCCCATATTAGAGAATGGGAATTTATTAATCCAAAATATAAAAAATAGAACTGTGCTTCGACCTGTACATACGCCCTTATTTTTAATTTTTTTTATCACACTTTGGAGTTGTAAAACTGAAATAGCTTCTGTAGACCCTGTACTCCCTCTTCCTAATGAATATCAATTAGCTTGGCAAGAATTAGATTATTATGCCTTTATTCATTTTAATATGAATACGTTCACCAATAAAGAATGGGGGTATGGAGACGAAAAGCCTTCTCAATTTAATCCAACCGAATTGGACACACGTCAATGGGCACGAGTTGTAAAGGATGCAGGAATGAAAGGTATTATTATTACGGCAAAACACCACGATGGTTTTTGCTTGTGGCCTAGTGAGTTTACTGAACATTCAGTTAAAAATTCACCTTGGAGAGGGGGTAACGGAGATTTAATTCGGGAATTATCTGAGGCCTGTAAAGAATATGGATTGAAATTTGGTATTTATCTGTCCCCATGGGATCGAAATCATCCTGATTACGGGACGCCACAATATATTAGTTATTTCCGTAATCAGCTCCGAGAATTATTAACAGATTATGGAGAAATTTTTGAAGTTTGGTTTGATGGTGCGAATGGAGGAGATGGATATTATGGAGGAGCTAATGAAGAACGAAGGGTAGATAAAAAATCCTATTATGATTGGCCCACAACCATTGAGCTTGTTAGGAGTTTACAACCCCAAGCTGTTATTTTTAGTGATGCAGGACCTGATATCCGTTGGGTTGGAAATGAAAAGGGATATGCCAATGAGACAACATGGTCTCCTATCTTCCGAGATAGTGTGTACGCAGGGATACCAGATTTTCAACGTTTTGCAGCAGGTCAAGAAAATGGAACTCATTGGGTGCCGACAGAAACAGATGTTTCGATTCGTCCAGGATGGTATTATCACCCTGAGCAAGATGATCAGGTCAAGTCTTTATCTAAATTAGTGGATATATATTATAACTCTGTAGGACTGAATAGTTCTCTGTTATTGAATTTACCTGTTGATACTCGAGGATTAGTTCACGAAAATGAAATTGAGAATCTAAATGCTTTAGCCGAATATCTAAGGAGTACCTTTTCAAAAGACTATTCCAAAGGGCAGGAGGTTACAACAAGTTCTAATTTAAATGGTTATGAAGCAATGGCTTTAACTGATGAGGATAAAAATAGTTATTGGGTTTCAGAAGCAAATGATCAAAACCCTACAATAGAACTTTTTTTAGAGCATCAAGTAAAAGTAAATACTTTTATGATTCAAGAATATCTTCCCTTGGGACAAAGAATTAAGTCTTTTTATTTTGAGGTTTTAACAGATGGTAATTGGGAGCAAGTGTATAAAGGGACTACAATTGGGAATAAACGCTTAATTCGTTTTGATACTCAAAGTATTGAAGGCCTTCGGTTTACGATTACAGATACCAAAGCCCAGGTTGCTATTTCTAATATAGGACTCTACAAAGCACCAGAATAAAGCTAATTAGTATGCAACGACTTTCTTTCTTTTTGTTTTTTTTGATAATTTTTTTGTGGAGTTGTGAGACTCGTAAGCAAACTGAGCAACCCCCAAATATTATTCTTTTTTTTGTAGACGATATGGGCTGGCAAGACACATCGGTACCATTTTGGAATAAGTCGACTGTATTTAACGAAATTTATAAGACTCCCAATATGGAGCAACTTGCAAAAAAAGGGGTCAAATTCACCAATGCCTATGCCACCCCTGTTTGCTCTCCAACACGTGTAAGTTTAATGACAGGTATGAATGCGGCTCGACATCGGGTAACCAATTGGACTTTGCGACCTGATCAAAAGCAACCTATGGAACTTAACCATCCAACATTGGAGTTTCCAGATTGGAATTACAATGGGATTGGTTTGGATTCTTCTACACCAAATACCACTTTTTCAAAACCCTTACCACAACTTCTTGCTGAAAATGGTTACTATACTATACATGCAGGCAAAGCTCATTTCGGAGCCATAGGATATCCTTCATCAAATCCATTAAATCTTGGTTTTGATGTAAATATAGCTGGTCATGCTGCGGGCGCTCCAGGAAGTTATTTAGGGACGCAAAATTTCACCAAACCAGGTAAAGCAGAAATTTGGGCAGTTCCAGGGTTAGAGAAATATCATGGTCAGGATATTTTCTTGACCGAAGCGCTCACTCAAGAAGTTCTTGCTGCCATGGATCAACCAGTCCATAACAAGTCGCCCTTTTTCTTGTATTTTGCCTTATATGGAATCCATACCCCGCTGATGGCAAACGATCGTTTTATTAAACCCTACCGTGAAATGGGAATGGAAGAGCCTGAGGCTCGTTATGCCTCAATGATTGAAAGTATGGATCAAGCTTTGGGAAAAGTTCTCAATTATTTAGAAGTCAATGAGCTTGAAAAAAATACAGTTATCTTGTTTATGTCAGACAATGGTGGATTGAGTGCAGTTGCTAGAGGTGGAGAAAAACACACTCACAACCTTCCACTAAAAAGTGGTAAAGGATCAATTTATGAAGGAGGTATACGTGTACCGATGTTGGCTTATTGGCCAAATAAAACTCAGGCTGAAACAGTTAACCAAACTCCTCTGATTATCGAAGATTTTTTCCCTTCTATTTTGGAGATTGCTCAAATTGAGTCAGTGGATATCCCCCAAATAGTAGATGGAAAAAGCTTTGTTCCCTTACTTCAAAATGATGCCAAAAGCGAAATAAATCGTCCGCTATTTTGGCACTATCCTAATGATTGGGGTAGTAACGGCCCTGGAATTGGAAGTTTTAGTGCTATACGACAAGGAGATTGGAAACTAATCTATTTTCACACCAACAAGACATTGGAACTCTACAATTTAAACGACGACATTGGAGAACACCAAAATTTGTTTGGCTCAAATCGAGAGAAAGCAAAACAATTAGCCTTCCTGCTTACACAACATTTAAAAAATGTAAATGCCCAAATGCCAGTAGAGAAGTTAACCCAAGAACCTATACCGTGGCCAACGAATTTAGTTGAATCGCTAGAATGAAGACTTTTTTTAAATCAAATTTGTTTACCGCACTTATTTTGTCTTTTACCCTTGGTTTAGCGCCTTTTACTCCAGAACCACATTTATTTGGTAAAATTAGATGGATAGTGGGAGGTGGTATTGGCATGAAAGGTATGGATTTGTTTGATCTCTTTTTCCATGGCGCTCCATGGATATGGTTTGCGTATTGTTTGAGTACAGATCTTTTTCGTTTTGAAAAAAAACAGTAAATTAGAGTTTAAACTAAAATCAATTATTTATGGCTACTTATGAATGTGCATATTGTGGAATGGCAGTAAATGCAAGTTGTGCAAAATGTGATCAATCTCTTGAAAACGATCATTTAACTCTTGATGATGGTTCCGTTGTTCAAATTTCAATCTGTAATAGTTGTGAGGGGAAAATTAAATCACCCCAATGTTGCGGGGAAGATATGAGTTGTTCTCTTTAAAATTTAAATTCAAATAGAGTGAACTTTTATAAATGGCATCAGGAAATCGCTGAAAAAATTGCTCATCGTATCGGTATTTATCCGATGCTTTGGATTGCTTTTGTGAAGGGAGTTATCCTTGCTGTATTGGTTTATGAATTTTACCTTTAATGAGGTTCAGCCCATTAAAGATTGAACTTTCATAGCCAATCCCATATCACCAGTTATTTTTATTTGACCCCCCATTACGGCCATCATTGGATTGAGGTCTCCGTCTCTTAATTTTTCAAGTACTTCGGCAGTCAAACTAATTGTACAGTCGGCTTCACCATTTGAAGCCGATACTGTATTCGTATCACCTTTACCATCTATTATAATTCCCTGACCATCTACTTCAAACTTAATAGATCCTCCTATTGGCGCAGCAGTTGCAGCTCTTTTTTCAAATTGGGAAACAATGTTTTCTAGACTCATAATAAAATTTTATTAAAAGTAAAAATAAAAAATGACACCGTGTCATTTTTTTAATTAAATTTAATGATTCAAAACTACAACATGAATTATCGATTAAAAAAAGTAGCTGTTTTAGGTTCTGGAGTGATGGGTTCGGGAATTGCGTGCCATTTGGCAAATGTAGGAATGGAGGTGATGATGTTGGATATCGTGACTCCGAATCTTGATGAGGATCAGCTAAAAGACAAAGTTCAAAGAAATAAATTGGTATATACGGCATTACAAAAAACAATTAAATCTAAACCTGCACCCTTATACCACAAGTCATTTACATCGAGAATTCAAACAGGAAATTTTGAAGATGATTTTGAAAAAATTGCAGAAGCTGACTGGATCATTGAGGTTGTTGTTGAAAATCTTAAAATTAAAAAGCAGATTTTTAATAAGGTAGATGAATATCGAAAAGATGGAAGTTTGGTTAGTTCTAATACCTCAAGTATACCAATTCATTTATTAGCTGAAGGTTGTTCTTCAGATTTTAAATCTTGTTTTTGTGGGACTCATTTTTTTAATCCTGCGCGTTATTTAAGATTATTAGAAGTAATTCCCATAGTTGAAACCCAAACCGAAGTAGTTAACTTCTTTATGGAATTCGGAAAAGTTACCCTTGGAAAGCAAACTGTGTTATGTAAAGATACACCTGCTTTTATAGGAAATCGAATTGGAGTCATGTCTGGTTCTGAAATGACTTTGTTGACAGAAAAATATCAATTCCGAATTGAAGAGGTTGATGCCATGACAGGATCGCTAATAGCTCGTCCCAATACCGCAACATTCCGACTACAAGACCTTGTAGGGCTAGATACGGGAGATAATGTAAGTCGATTTGTTGCAGACAATGTAGAGAATGACGATTACATTGAGAAGCTTAAAGAACGCGCCCAACCCAAGTTTATGAATTTCCTTCTGGAGAATAAATTTTTAGGGAATAAAACAGGAAAAGGCTTTTACGAAAAAACCAACCTAAAAGACGAAAAGGGGAAAACGATAATCAATGCACTCAATCTCAAGACACTAACCTACGAGTCTGCTATTCGTCCTAAAATGGAAGTGGTAAAAACAGCAAAAGGGATGGAGTTGATGAACAAAAGATTGCAATACCTTGTCGAAGGTGAAACAAAGGAACAGCAGTTTTTTGCGGAGTATTTTGGGCAATTATTTGGCTATTCAGCTGCTCGAGTACCTGAAATCTCAGATCAATATTACCCGGTTGATGACGCCATGCGTACGGGATATTTTTGGGATTATGGGCCGTTTGAATACTGGGATTTAATTGGGTTTGATCTTGGTATTCAGTTGATTGAAAAGGTAGGAGCGATTCTTCCTGATTGGATTAATGAAATGAGAACAGCAGGAAATACGCAGTTCTATAAATTTGAAGCAGGACAGAAAAAATACTACAACATTGAATCCAATAAATATGAGGCAGTTCCCGGAACAGAAGCCTTTATCATCCTAGACAGTTTTAGAGCTCAAACTCCTTTAATCAAAAACAGTGAAAGCGTGGTTCATGATATTGGTGATGGCGTTCTTTGTTTTGAGTTTACCGGAAAAAGTAACTCTATAGGAGAGGGGGTCGGTAGAGCCCTGCTAGAGACTATTGCGCTTGCAGAAGCAGGACACTGGAAAGGCTTGGTTATTGGGAACAATGCAAAACAATTTTCAGTAGGCGCTAATCTTATGAATATAGGGATGTTTGCCATGCAAAAACAGTTTGATGTTTTAGAACAATTTGTAGATAATTTTCAGCAAATCAACATGAAAATACGGACTTCTAAAATTCCTGTGGTTGTAGCAACTCAAGGTTATGTGTTTGGTGGAGGCTGCGAGATTGCCATGCATTGTGATGCTGGGATTTATGCCGCTGAATCCTACATCGGTTTGGTAGAGGTAGGAGTAGGACTCTTACCAGGAGGTGGAGGGACAAAAGAATTTGCTCTTCGTGCATCAGATGATTTTTTTGAAGGAGATGTGCAATCCCCCACCCTGATTAATTATTTTAAATCAATTGCTACGGCTGCAGTTTCTACTTCAGCTCACGAGGCATTTGATCTAAAATACCTGAGACACGAGAGAGATGAAGTATGTGTCAATACTCCGATGAATATTGGTTTGGCAAAAGATAAGGTACTTGAACTATCCAAAAATTATATTCCGCCCTCTCCTAGAAAGGACATCAATGTTTTGGGGAGAGCTGGTATGGGAATATTGTATTCCGCCATTAACGAATTTCGAATGGGTGAATACATGTCAGACTATGATGTTGAAATTGCTCGAAAAATTGCCTATGTCATTTGCGGAGGTGATTTGACATCTCCTCAACAAGTAACAGAGCAGTATCTTTTAGATATCGAAAGAGAAGGTTTTATGAGTTTACTTGGAAATCAAAAAACATTAGATCGAATTCAATATCTATTAATGAATAACAAACCCTTAAGAAATTAAATTATGGAAGCATATATTATAAAAGGCTATCGTTCTGCCATTGGAAAAGCAAAAAAAGGGGGGTTTAAAAATTACCGTTCTGATGATTTAGCAGTAGATGTAATCAAACATTTAATGGCTTCAGTACCTGAAATTGACCCTAAAACCGTAGATGATGTAATTGTGGGTTGTGCAAACCCTGAGGGTGAACAAGGGCTTCAAATTGGGCGTTTGATTTCTGCGCGTGCTTTGGGGAAAGAAGTTCCGGGAGTAACAATCAACCGTTATTGCGCTTCAGGTCTAGAGTCCATTGCTCAGGCAGTTTCCAAAATTAAAGCAGGTTTCGGAGAGATTTATATTGCTGGTGGAATTGAAAGTATGAGTATGATTCCTATGACAGGCTATAAACTTTCTCCTAGTTATAAGGCTAATTTGGAAAACATTAATTACCATGTGAGTATGGGGCACACTGCCGAGGCTGTTTCTGCTAAGTACGGAATCACTAGAGAGGCAGCTGATCAATTTGCTTTTGAATCTCATTTTAAAGCAGCAGCTGCAATTGATTCAGGAAAATTTAATGATCAAATCGTCCCTGTGGAAGTGGAAGATGTTTTTGTCAAAGATGGAAAAAAAATCACTTCTAGTCATATCGTTGATATGGATGAGGGAGTTCGAAGGGATACTACTATTGAAGGATTGGCCAAACTTCGACCCGTATTTAAAAAGGGAGGAGTAGTAACTGCTGGTAATGCCTCCCAGACATCAGATGGAGCGGCATTTACATTAGTAGTGAGCGAAGCGGTAGTCAAAGAACTGAAGTTAGAGCCCATTGCTCGTTTGGCAGCTTGTGCTGTGGGTGGTGTGGATCCCTTATATATGGGTATAGGTCCCTGTGTGGCCATTCCCAAGGCCTTAAAACAAGCAGGACTTAAACGTTCAGAGATCGAGCAAACAGAACTTAATGAGGCTTTTGCTGCTCAAGCACTAGCCGTTATTCAAGAAGCGGGACTGAATCCTGAAACAGTAAATGTAAACGGCGGAGCACTTGCTTTAGGACACCCTCTAGGGTGTACTGGAGCAAAATTAAGCATTCAACTTTTGGAAGAGATGAAGTTGCGAAAACAACGTTACGGAATGGTCACTGCCTGTGTGGGAGGGGGTCAAGGAATTACAGGTATTTTCGAACGTTTTTAATATATGAAAGAAACTGAAGTTACATTAGGAAAAAGGGAAATTCAAAAACAACAAGCACGCGAACGTATTCTTGATGAAGCCCTAAATCTTTTTTCAGAAAGAGGATTAGAAAAAACTACTGTAGCTGACATCGTTGAACGGTGCCAAATTGCTCGAGGGACATTTTACAATTATTTCCCAGATATGAATGCTCTTTTTGATGCATTGATAGACCAACTCAATCTGCAAGTAGTTGAGGCCATTCAACATACTCGAAACAATACATCTAATTTGTACGACTACCTCTACGGAACCTTTAAAAGTTATTTTGATTTGATCGGATCAGAGCAAATGGTTCAGTTTCATATTGTAAATCAAGCCCATATACGACAAAGTTCCTACCAGAGTGATTTGATCAAAGTGATCGTTAAAAATTTAAATCGTGACTTGAAATCAGATTTGAATGTTAGAGCTTTTAATGAAAAGCACGAGTTTCTCCTTTTAAGTTATATGCTTGTTGGAGCACCTCCAGAACTTTTTTTGGCGACCCATACCACCGACATTAACTTGACTAGCGAACAGTTGGCAACGTTTCTGACCAAACTTTTTTATAAGGTGTTGGTGGAGTGATTTTATTTGTAGAAATGTTCTGACGTAGTTTTTCAGGGTCATCATGTGATGAAATAATTTATTATTTTCTACCTATGAAGCCCCAAGTTTTTCCTAAAGAGATGTTTACACCATTCTGTAATTGTACACACGTTTCTTCTTTTTTGCACTGAACAGAAAGAGTAGAATAAAAAGGTTGAATGTAAGCGTTTTGAGGGGCAGGCGTTTCACAATTTTTTAACGACATAAGTAACTACCCCCCAAATGATGAGTTCGTTTTCTTCGGTTACTTTGATGGGTTTGTATTTTTTATTTTCCGGCATTAAAAAAATGCCATCTGAAACTACTTTTAAGCGCTTTACGGTAAACTCTCCATCGATATAGCAGATGGCAATCTTATCGTGTTGTGGCTCCATGCTCCGGTCAATGACCAAAAGGTCGCCATCATCCAAACCGGCTCCTTGCATAGATTCGCCAGATACTCGCGCATAAAAGGTGGCTTCTTCGTTTCGAACGACTTCTTGATCAATACTGATGCGCAGTTCTTTGAAATCATCGGCAGGAGAAGGAAAACCTGCGGAAATTCCTTCTTGCGCTAAATGCAATGATTTTTGCTGATCTTGATCGGGGTGAAAAAAGGTGAGTTTTTGTAGTGCCATAGTCTATTTTACGGTAATGATTTCGCTAATTTCTGTGGTAAAGCGTTGAGAGAGGTGTTCTTGCTTCATTTTCCAAGTACGCTGTAAATCTTGATTGGCGAGTTTCATCTGGTGAGGTCCAAAGCGTTTGTGAATTTGATCTAAGGCCTGCATGACGGCTAGGTGCTTTACTTCTTCTCCACCAAACAAAGGAAGTTGGCGTGTGGCAGTAGGTACTAGGCCCATAATCATGACCCCTGCTTTTTTATAATGAATCTCTTCTTTAAAAATTTTACGCAACCCTAATACAGCGTATTTACTTAACGTGATACTGGAGTTGGTAGCGTAAGGTAGGGTGAGTACACAACTATTTCGGTAAAGTGTAGTTCCTTTTTTATGAGGATCACTACGTAGAAAAACAAGTAGAGCAGTGCAGCTACTTCCTTGTTTTCGCATCTTTTCTGCACAACTACTAGCAAAGGTAGATATGCGTTCTTCCAAATCGCTGAAGGCAGTCAGTGTCCCTTCAAAGCTACGTGTTGTGGCGATTCCCTTTTTGAGAGGTTGTATTTCTTCCAATTGGATGGAGGGGATTCCCTGTAAATCTTTTTTAAGCCGAAGTCCCAACACGCTCATATGTTTTCGAACCCAATCGTCAGGGAGTAGTGTAAATTGCCATGCATTTGTAACGCCCATAGCTTCGAGTCGCTTACGATGCTGTCTACCGATACCCCATACGTCACCAATAGTAGTCCATTTGAGCGCTTTGATTCGTTTGTCTTCAGTATCGATGCAGTAAACACCTTTCGTTTTTGTATCGTACTTTTTAGCAATTTTATTAGCTATTTTAGCTAGAGCTTTGCTGTGAGCCATGCCCACAGAAACAGGAATACCTGTCCAACGACGCACCTGCTTGCGCATGCGATGTCCTTCAGCTTCTAGATTGAATAAGTCGAATCCTTTGAATTGTAAAAAAGCTTCGTCTATACTGTAAATTTCGACATTAGGGGTGTACTGCTCCAAGATAGACATGACCCTACTGCTCATATCCCCGTAAAGTGGGTAATTGGAAGAAAACACACATACCTTATTTTGCCTAAAAAAGGAACGGTATTGAAACGCAGGTGCACCCATGGGAATTCCCAGAGCTTTGGCCTCATTGCTTCGTGCGATCACACAGCCGTCGTTATTGGAAAGAATGACTACAGGTTTACCTTCCCATTGCGGTTGAAAAACCCGCTCACAAGAGGCGTAAAAATTATTACAATCTACCAATGCAAACATGGGTAAAAGGTATTAAAATGTTTGTTGTATTTGCAAGAGGACAAGAGAAAGTTTTACAGTAAAAAAATAGGTTAATTATTGTGTTTTTTAACCAGTGTATTCATTCATTTTTGTTTAAAAAAAGAGTTTCGCCATCTGAATTCTGTATTTTTAGAAAAATAGAGAAACACTTCGATCAAAAGTTGTAATTTTGTTTTTGGATTTTAGTAGCGCTTTTTTGCATGGATAATTATTCGTTTTTAAATGCTGCACATACCGCTCACTTTGCAGCGCTTTATGACCAGTATTTACAACAACCAGATAGTGTAGAGCCCAGTTGGAGGGCTTTTTTTCAAGGCTTTGATTTTGGTTTAGAAAGTAATGGTTCGGTTGAGGCTGAAACTGTTGAGGTTCCTGAGCATTTGCAAAAAGAATTTAGAGTTGTAAAACTAATTGATGCCTATCGTAGTCGAGGCCATTTATTCACTAAAACAAATCCTGTAAGGGAACGAAGAAGATACAGACCAACACTTGATCTTGAAAATTTTGGACTCTCAGAGGTTGATTTACCAACGGTATTTAATGCGGGGGAAATCATGGGTATTGGTCCAAGTAGTTTACTGATAATCATTGGACACTTGCAGCGTATCTACTGTGATTCTATTGGTATTGAGTACATGTATATTCGGAACCCAGAAAAAATCAATTGGATCCAACAACGCTTGAATATTAACGACAACCACCCTCAGTTTTCGATAGCGCAGAAAAAACACATCCTTAAAAAATTAAACGAAGCGGTAAGTTTTGAAAACTTTTTACATACCAAATATGTAGGACAAAAACGATTTTCTTTGGAAGGAGGAGAATCCTTGATTCCAGCGCTAGATGCAGTGATAGAAGCGGCAGCTGATCAAGGTGTAGAAGAGTTTGTGATGGGAATGGCCCATAGAGGACGGCTAAATACCTTAACGAATATTTTTGGCAAATCAACAAAAGATATTTTCAGTGAGTTTGACGGTAAGGACTACGAAGAAACTATTTTTGATGGAGATGTTAAATACCACCTTGGATGGACTTCTCAACGAATTACAGACAGCGGTAAAAAAATCAACATGAATATCGCTCCTAACCCTTCCCACCTGGAGACTGTTGGAGCAGTAGTAGAAGGAATTACCCGTGCAAAATTGGAAAATAAGTTTAGTGGAAATACCAACAAAGTACTTCCGATTATAGTTCATGGTGATGCTGCCATTGCAGGGCAAGGTCTGCCCTATGAGATAGTTCAAATGGCAAAGTTAAAAGGTTATGGTACGGGTGGTACAGTACATATTGTAGTAAACAATCAAATAGGATTTACAACCAACTACTTAGATGCCCGGTCAAGTACTTACTGTACTGATGTTGCCAAAGTCACGCTTTCACCAGTTTTACATATAAATGCTGATGATGCGGAAGCTGTAGTTCACGCAACCTTATTTGCCTTAGATTACCGTATGCGTTTTGGACAAGACGTTTTTATTGATTTGTTAGGCTACAGAAAGTATGGCCACAATGAGGGAGACGAACCCCGATTCACTCAACCTGAGTTGTATAAGGCCATTGCAAGGCATGCTAATCCAAGGGATATTTATGCAACAACTTTATTTCAAAGTGGGCATATTGAAGAGGGTCATGTTAAAAAATTAGAAAAAGAGTACAAAAGTATATTAGAAGACGATCTAGAAGATTCAAGAAAAATTGAAACTACAGTTATCACACCTTTTATGCAAGACGAATGGAAAACATTCGAAAGAGTAGATGAAAAGGAGATGATGAAATCTGTAAAAACGGCAGTTTCGGAAAAAGATTTAGATCAAGTAGCTGAAACGATAACTCTACTTCCAGAGGGACAAAAGTTTCTTCGTAAAATCGAACGTTTAGTAGCTGATCGCAAAGCAATGTATTACGAGAAAGATCGTTTGGATTGGGCAATGGGCGAACTATTAGCATACGGAACTCTGCTTCAAGAGGGATTTAATGTTCGTATGTCGGGCCAAGATGTAGAACGAGGTACTTTTTCACACCGCCACGCGGTAATCAAAACAGAAAGTGCAGAAGAAGAAGTAGTCTTACTCAATCGAATCAACCCAGAAAAACAAGGTCATTTTAGTATTTACAATTCCTTACTTTCAGAATATGGAGTTTTAGGTTTTGACTACGGGTACGCTATGGCAAGCCCGAATACACTCACCCTTTGGGAGGCACAATTTGGAGATTTTTCCAACGGAGCACAAATCATGTTAGACCAATACATTTCTTCTGCTGAGGATAAATGGAAGTTACAAAACGGAATTGTTTTGTTATTACCTCACGGTTACGAAGGACAAGGGGCCGAACACTCTTCAGCGCGAATGGAGCGTTATCTGCAGCTGTGCGCAAAGGACAATATGTTTGTAGCAAATTGTACGACACCGGGGAACATGTTCCATTTACTCAGACGACAAATGAAAACAAAATTTAGAAAGCCCTTAGTGGTCTTTACACCTAAAAGTTTATTGCGTCATCCTAAAGCGGTCTCAGCAAAAAAAGAATTGACCCAAGGGACCTTCCAGGCTGTTATTGCTGATTCAACTACTGCCCCAGAAAAAGTTACAACGGTAGTGTTATGTTCTGGAAAGTTTTACTTCGATTTGGAGCACGAACGTGAAAAAAGAGGACGTCCAGATGTTGCCTTAATTCGTGTAGAACAATTATTTCCTTTGCCAATTCTAGAAATTGAAAAGAATTTAGCGCAGTTTTCCAATGCGAAGGATTGGGTTTGGGCTCAGGAAGAACCGCGCAACATGGGAGCTTGGAGTTATTTGTTGTTGCAATGGGAAGCAGCGCGCAACTTTCGACCAGCAACTAGAAGGTACTATGGAGCACCTGCTGCAGGTAGCGCAGTTCGTTTCCAAAGACGACATCAACAAGTAATTGATTATGTTTTTGATCCAAACCAAGATAATTTTATAAGAACACCTAAGAAATAGATCATGATTTTAGAAATGAAAGTTCCTTCACCAGGAGAATCGATCACCGAAGTAGAAATTGCACAATGGCTTGTAGCCGATGGAGATTACGTAGAAAAAGATCAAGCAATTGCTGAGGTAGACTCCGATAAGGCCACTTTAGAACTTCCTGCGGAGGTGAGCGGAACAATTACACTCAAGGCTGAGGAGGGAGACGCAGTAGCTGTGGGAGCTATTGTTTGTTTAATCGACACCGAAGGACAAGCGACAGAGGGGACAACAACTTCAGACAATGCTGTCGAGCCCACAGCCGTTGGGTCTGTCTCAGCGGATGCTTCAACAGAACAAATAACTACGTATGCCTCTCAAACCCCTTCGCCAGCTGCACGTAAAATTATTGCTGAAAAAGGGATGGACCCCTCAGCAATTCAAGGAACAGGAAGAGGTGGACGAATTACTAAAGAAGACGCAGTAAAAGCGGTACCTTCAATGGGAACCCAACCTGATTGGGGGGATCGTGGACAAGACCGTTCCAAGTTATCAATGTTAAGAAGAAAGGTAGCTGAACGTCTGGTAGCAGCAAAAAATGAAACGGCCATGTTGACTACCTTTAACGAGGCAGATATGGCACCTATTTTTGATTTGCGAAAAAAGTATAAAGATGCTTTTCTTGAAAAACATGGGGTCAAACTTGGCTTTATGAGTTTTTTCACCAAAGCTGTGGTTCGTGCGCTCAAACTTTATCCTGACGTGAACTCCATGATGGATGGCGATTACAAAATTAGCTATGACTACTGTGACATTAGTGTTGCGGTTTCAGGTCCCAAAGGATTAATGGTGCCCGTAGTTCGAAATGCTGAAACCTTAAGTTTTGCAGGAATAGAGGAAGAAATAGGACGTTTGGCAGTTAAGGCCAGAGATGGAAAAATAACTGTTGACGATATGACTGGAGGAACCTTTACCATTTCGAATGGGGGTGTTTTTGGGTCTATGTTATCAACCCCGATTATTAATCCACCGCAATCAGGTATTCTTGGTATGCACAATATAATTGAAAGGCCAGTTGCTGTGGATGGTAAAGTCGTTATTCGTCCAATGATGTATTTAGCACTTTCTTATGATCATCGAATCATTGATGGAAAGGAGTCAGTAGGGTTTTTAGTGGCAATTAAAGAAGCCTTAGAGGATCCATTACATATTTTAATGGATGACGACGCAAATAAGGCGTTGGAGCTATAAGATTAATGTCTTTTTCCCGTAGTCTATTACGATTTTCTTTTTTATTAAAAAATCAGAACCAAGTATACCCTCGATGGGTTTAGCGCCTTGGGATTGAAGTGTTTGATTGATATGATTTAAATCTAATAGTGCGAAAGCGTGCTTTCCAACTTTGTATCGTCCCAGATAGAGTTCACATTTCTTTGTCATTGAGGCGGTCATTTTACCTTCACTAGCACCTGCAGCATCAAAAGGCTCTCCCTTGGTTTGAAGTTGAAACTGTTCTTTCAAATCACAGTGAATACAACTGGTTGATGCCCCTGTATCTATTAAAAGTGTTGCGTTATGCCCATTAACTCGAGCACGACACAAAAGATGTTTAGTTTTTGTGAATCTTAAAGAAACACTTAAGGATCGTTTCATGATCGTCAAAAATACACTATCCTTTTTAAATGAGAATCCTCTGATTTAGTTTGACTATTTTTGTGATTTAAACACATACCCATTGATAGACACTCACACTCATTTATATGTAGAAGCTTTTGATGAAGATCGGGACTCAGCAATTCAAAATGCGCAAGACCATGGAGTTACTGATTTCTTTATTCCAGCAATTGATAGTGAGTACCACCAGCGAATGTTTGACTTAGAAAAAAACTATCCTGAACGAGTCCACTTAATGATGGGCCTGCATCCAACGCATGTTAAAAAAAATTTTAAAGAGGAACTAGATTTGGTAAAAAAACAATTATCCCTACGCCCTTTTTCGGCCATTGGTGAAATTGGTATGGATTTATACTGGGATAAAAGTTATCAAAACCAACAACAAGAAGCCTTTGATCTGCAAATTAGATGGGCCAAAGAATATGGTCTCCCCATTGTAATTCATTGCAGAGATGCTTTTGAAGAAGTTTTTGAAGTTCTTGAAGGCCACCAGAGTGATTCACTTTATGG
>JAQWHT010000016.1 GCA_029249225.1 Flavobacteriaceae bacterium | reverse complement strand
TATCATCAACCTAACAGTGCAGAAAGAAGAAGAGCCTACAGAGCTGACATTACCTATGGAACTAATAATGAATTTGGTTTTGACTACCTAAGAGACAATATGGCCCATACCTCAACTGACCTAGTTCAGCGTAAACACAATTACGCTATTGTAGATGAGGTAGATTCTGTTCTAATTGATGATGCTAGAACACCTTTGATTATTTCTGGACCTACACCTGAGGGTGATCGCCATGAGTTTGATACCTTAAAGTCAAAAGTAGCCAATTTAGTATCCCAGCAAAAAAGCCTTCTTACAAGTGTGTTGGCAGAGGCTAAGGGAAAAATAAAAGCGGGTGATAAAGAAGAAGGAGGAATTCTTCTCCTTCGTGTTTTTAGAGGTCTGCCAAAAAATAAAGCCCTGATTAAATTCCTTAGTGAAGAAGGAGTCAAACAATTACTTCAGAAGACCGAAAACACTTACATGCAGGACAACAATAGAGAAATGCATAAGATTGATGAGGACTTGTATTTTGTAATTGATGAAAAAAACAATCAGATTGACCTTACTGAGAAAGGAATAGAAATGCTCTCAGAAGGAAATGAAGATAAAAACTTTTTTGTGCTACCAGAGATAGGAGGTGAAATTGCTAAAATTGAAGCACAAGAATTAGAACCCAAGAAAGAAGCCCAAGAAAAAGAAACTCTTTTTAAAGAATTTGATGTAAAAAGTGAACGGATTCATAGTATGAATCAATTACTCAAAGCGTACACCCTTTTTGAAAAAGATGTTGAATACGTTCTTATGGAGAACAAAGTTAAGATCGTTGATGAACAAACTGGGCGTATAATGGAAGGTCGCCGTTATTCAGACGGACTTCACCAAGCAATCGAAGCAAAAGAAAATGTCAAAATTGAAGCTGCTACCCAAACGTATGCTACTATAACGCTTCAAAACTACTTTAGAATGTACCAAAAGCTATCTGGTATGACAGGGACTGCAATTACAGAAGCCGGTGAATTTTGGGAAATCTATGAATTGGATGTGATTGAAATCCCAACCAATCGTCCAATTGCAAGAAAAGATGAAGACGACCTCATATATAAAACCAAAAGAGAAAAGTACAATGCGGTAATTGAAAAAGTTACAGCACTTTCAAAAGCTGGAAGACCAATCCTGATAGGTACTACATCAGTAGAAATCTCTGAATTATTGAGTAAAATGCTCAATATTCGAAAAATAAAACACAATGTTCTCAATGCTAAAATGCACAAAAAAGAGGCAGATATTGTAGCTGAGGCTGGAAACCCTGGCGTGGTTACTATAGCAACAAATATGGCAGGTAGAGGAACGGACATTAAACTATCTCAAGAAGTAAAAGACGCAGGTGGTTTGGCTATTATCGGTACTGAACGACATGATTCAAGACGTGTTGATCGCCAGTTAAGAGGTCGATCTGGACGTCAAGGAGATCCAGGAAGTTCACAGTTTTATGTTTCATTAGAGGATAATCTCATGCGCCTGTTTGGCTCTGAAAGAGTAGCCAAAGTTATGGACCGTATGGGACTTGAAGAAGGAGAGGTTATTCAACATTCTATGATGACCAAATCTATTGAAAGAGCCCAAAAAAAAGTAGAAGAAAACAACTTTGGTATTCGAAAGCGTCTATTAGAATATGACGATATAATGAGCGCCCAACGAGAAGTGATTTACAAAAGAAGAAAACACGCACTTGAAGGTTCACGTCTAAGACTAGATGTACTCAATATGCTGTACGATACCTGTGAAGAAATTGTCCTACAAAACAAAGAATCCAAGGATTTTAAAAACTTTGAATTCGAAATCATTAGTAACTTTTCAATTACTGCTCCCTTAACGGCAGATGAATTTGATGAACAAACTGAAGGTGAATTAATCCAAAAGCTCTATCAAGCTCTTTTAGATCATTACGAAGAAAAGCAAATTCAAAATGCGCAACAAGCTTTTCCTGTCATCAAAGACGTCTATGAACGCCCTGGAAATAGTTTTGAACGTATTGTTGTTCCCTTTACTGATGGAGTGAAATCCTTGAACGTAGTAACCAACCTAAAAGAGGCTTACGATTCCAAAGGAAAAAATTTAATAGAGGACTTCGAACGTAACATTACTCTTGCTATAATTGATGATGCATGGAAGGTGCATTTAAGAAAGATGGACGAATTAAAACAATCAGTTCAACTTGCTGTTCACGAACAAAAAGACCCCTTGTTAATTTATAAGTTTGAAGCATTTGAATTATTCAAGTCCATGCTCAATAAATTAAATAAAGAAGTATTATCATTCTTGATTAAAGGAAGCCTACCCAGTCAAAGTTCCTCAACTATTCAGGAAGCTAAACGACCCAAGTCTAAAGAAAAACTCAATATTTCAAAAGACGAAGTTCTTAATACAGAAGAAATGGCTCAACGAAATAGACAGGTCGGAGCAGGGGCCAGCCAAGCACAACGTCAAATTATAGAAACCATAACTAGAGAGCAACCAAAAATAGGTCGCAATGAAAAAGTGACTATAAAGAATGTAACCAGTGGTGAAACTAAAACGGTCAAATATAAACAAGCAGAACCCCTTATCAAACAAGGAAGTTGGGTCATTAGTTCCTAAATCATTAACTTTAGCTTAAAGATTATGACATGGAGGCATATGCTGCAGTACTTTTGTGGGCGATACCAGGGTTCTTTATCCTTGTAATAATAGAGATTACCTACGGACACTTTACCAATAAACAAACATATACACTTATGGATACCTTAGCGAGTCTTAGCTCAGGTATGACGAATGTAATCAAAGATCTGC
This sequence comes from Flavobacteriaceae bacterium, assembly GCA_029249225.1. Lineage (GTDB taxonomy): Bacteria > Bacteroidota > Bacteroidia > Flavobacteriales > Flavobacteriaceae > MS024-2A. The sequence goes on along the minus strand of JAQWHT010000016.1, from coordinate 5,508 downwards.
TTGGACTTGCATTGGTCCTGATCTCGTATCCCTTTTTACTTAAACATTTAAGTTTAATTGAACTAGAGTCTACTGTCAGCATCTACATTCTAGCATTTATAGCTATAGATTTTGCCTCCTATTGGATTCACAGACTGAATCATAAAATCAATATCTTTTGGAACCAGCACGTCATTCATCACAGTAGTGAGGAATTTAACCTTGCCTGTGCTTTAAGACAAAGCATCTCAAATTTGATTGGATTTGGCGCACTCTTTCTTATCCCAGCTGCCTTTTTAGGAATTCCTGCTAAGGTTATTTTGACCCTCAGTCCCTTACATTTATTTGCCCAATTTTGGTATCATACTCGACACATTGGTAAATTAGGGTTTTTAGAATATATTATTGTCACTCCCTCTCAACATCGTGTGCATCACGCCATAAACTCGATTTATATCGATAAAAACTTGGCTGCAATTTTTTGTGTTTGGGATCGAATTTTTGGAACTTTTCAAGAGGAACTTGATTCTGAACCTCCTATTTACGGTACGCTCAAACCTGTTCAAAGTTGGAATCCAATTTGGATTAATTTTCAACATTTTTGGATTTTAATGCGCGATGCTTGGTACACTAAAAATTGGCTAAGTAAAGTTAAAGTTTGGTTTATGCCAACAGGCTGGAGACCCCAAGATGTGATTGATCGCTTCCCTCTGGCATCACGCCAATCTCAACCTTCAATAAAATACAATCCACACTATACCAAACGTTGGAAGTTTGTAGCACTATTTCATTTCTGTCTTATAGTTTATATGCTCATTTTTTTACTAGGCCGTTTTGATGAGCTACAAACCTCGTTTCAACTGAGCTATGGTATAGTACTCTTGTTCTCAATCTTTGGATTTACAGCCCTTATGGACTTTCATTCTTGGGCACCTTTATTTGAGCAATTAAGAGGACTATTGGGACTTGCATTTTTGAGCCTTCCACAACATCAATTCCTTGTGGATACTTACCCCTTTAGTTACGGAATCTTTATAATTTATTTTAGCACAACTCTGGGTATTGGTCTATGGGCTAAAAGACAAGCTCCTCAACGAAGATTAGTTCTGAATTGATGTCCAAACAAAAACTTGATTACCTCATTATTGGCCCCGCCGCTCCATTCAGGGGGGGGATCGCGGATACGCAAAATGAACTTGGAGAACATCTTATACAAGCTGGTAAAAAAATCCAACTACTAACTTTTTCCAAACTGTATCCAAATCTTTTATTTCCAGGAAAAAATCAAAAAAGAAAAAATGAAGTAAAAACTAGCTTTGATGTCCTTGAAATTATCCATGCCTACAACCCTTTGGCCTGGAGGAAAGTAATTCGATATATTAACAAGGTCAATCCACAAAACCTTGTCTTCCGTTATTACACCCCTTTTTTAGCTCCCGTTTACGGGTGGATTGCCAAAAAAACAAATGCAGATATAAAAATAATTGCATTAGTCGACAATTGGACTCCCCACGAATCCACTTTTTGGGATGGACAATTGAATTGCTATTTTGGCAAACAAATGGATGGTTTTACTACTTTGTCTGAAAATGTCGCTCTTCAACTTCAAAAACAATTTAAAAAACCCGTATGGAAAGGCTTTCACCCAATCAACACCCATTTACTTCCTCAAATTCCAAGGAACGAAGCACGAAAAAAATTAGGGTGGGAACTCGATAAATCAGTTGTTCTTTTTTTTGGATTGATAAGGCCATATAAAGGCTTAGAACTTTTAATTCAAGCTTTTGCCAATAAAGCATTTCATTCCAAAAATGTTCTCTTAAAAATTGTAGGAGAGTGTTATGAAGACACTAAAAAATACACCGATCTGGTCAATAAATTAGAGCTAGAAAATAGTGTTGAGTTTGATTTTGAATTTAAAACAGAACCGGAAATTCAAATTCTTTTATCAGCCTGTGATATTGTAGGTCAAACCTATCATTCGGCAACCCAGAGTGGTGTCACCCCATTAGCTTACTTTTACCAAAAACCTTTAATTGTGTCAGATATCGAGGGACTCAATACTCCTATCAAAAAAGATCAAACCGGAATTTGTGTTCAAAAAAAACCACAAGCAATTGCAGAGGGTATTGTCGAACTGTTAGAAAAAACAAGGTATCAACAAACAATTCAGCACCTCAAAAAAGCATTTCCTCGATACACTTGGAAGCATTGGGTCAAAAATTGGGATGGATTTATTCAGAGTGTAAAGAAAGACATCTAAAATTAAAAGACTAATTTTAAGCGTCAACTCAAACGACAACGAAATTGATTTTAAAATTTCCCTCGAAAAGCCTCATTGCTGTTTTCTTTTTAACAGTGCAAATTGCCTATACGCAGATTAATTTTGATGACTTTCAAATTCAAATAAAAAAAACAACTGAAAAAATTGTAATCGATGGTGTTTTAGATGAAATAACCTGGAAAGATGCTCAGGTTGGAAAAGATTTTTTTATGATCACTCCGATTGACACTGGAAAGGCTAATCAATTTTCTGAAGCCCGTGTTACGTTTGACAATGAATTCCTCTACCTCGCTATTATTTTTTTTAATAATAATGTGAAAGGAGATTATGTTGTTGAATCATTAAAACGTGACTTTTCTTTTGGTAAAAATGATAATTTTTTGGTAGCACTTGATCCATTTGACAACCAAACAACAGGCTTTGCTTTTGGTCTGAATGCTTTTGGAGCACAATGGGACGGAACAATGTACAACGGCAGAAATGTAGATCTAAATTGGGATACCAAATGGTATTCTGAAGTTCGATTTGACAGTGATCAATGGGTGTGTGAGATTGCCATACCTTTTAAATCGATCCGCTATGAAGAAAACAATACTCGATGGGGAATTAATTTTAGCAGATTGGACCTAAAAGCAAGTGAAAAATCTAGCTGGGCTCCTGTACCTCGTCAATTTCCATCTGTTTCACTTGCCTATGCCGGCGCTTTAATTTGGGACTCCCCTCCTCCCCCACAAGGGAGTAATATTTCGCTTATCCCTTATTTATCTAACAACACGGAACAATTGAATTCGAACCCCGAGGTCAATACACTTAAAATAGGTGGTGATTTAAAGTACAATATTACATCTGCGTTAAACTTAGACGCGACAATTAATCCTGATTTTTCACAAGCTGAAGTAGATCAACAAGTGACCAATCTCGACCGGTTTGAATTATTTTTCCCTGAACGAAGACAGTTTTTTTTGGAAAATGCTGACCTATTTTCAAATTTTGGTTACCAAACTATCCGCCCTTTTTTCTCAAGAAGAATTGGATTGAATGTACCAATCATAGGAGGTGTTCGCTTGAGTGGTAATTTAGATGAAAACTGGAGAATTGGTTTGATGGATATACAAACACAAAAAAATCAAACTTTAGATCTTGAATCAGAAAATTTTGGGGTTTTTACTATTCAAAGAAAAGTGTTGGACCGATCCAATATCAGCATGCTTTTTGTCAATAAGCAATCTCTGAATTCCAATAATTCTTCTTCTCCCAACAATTATAATCGTAATCTTGGCTTAGAATACAATTATTTTTCGGAAGACAATCTTTGGAACAGCAAAATACTCTTTCTCAAATCCTTTGATGCCGAGAAAGCAACGCAGGGTAATGTCTTTGCATCTCATATAGGTTACCAATCTACAAGATGGAACTGGAGGATTCAACAGGAGTATGTAAGCGGAAACTATGATGCTGAAGTGGGCTTTGTTCCAAGAAAAAACTTCATCAAACTTCTTGCTACTGGAGGGCATTTATTCTTCACCAACTCTGAAACACCTCTACTCTCTCATGGTCCACAATTTGGAAGAACGTATTTTTTTGATACTGACTTTGATAAAAAGGATCAAACCGATCAATTTAAATACCGATTTAACTTTAAAAATAGAAGTCAATTGTCAATTAGTTGGTCTAAAAGTTTTGTAGAATTACTTTCTGATTTTGACCCTATTCGAACTCAAATCTCGACTTTAAAAGCAGGAACTCAACATCAGTGGTCAAGTATTTCAGCGGAGTATGACTCCAAACCTCAAAATCGGTTAACCTATTCTCTTGGCATTTTAAGCGGAGGCTATTACAACTCTGGCAAACGAACTGCTTTTATGAGTGAGCTTGGCTACCGTTTTCAACCTTTGCTTGAACTCAATACCGTCGCCAATTACAATCGAATAGAACTAGCTGCACCATGGAAAATAAATTCTTTTTGGCTTTTGGGAATCAAAGCCAATTTGACCTTGACCAACAAGCTATTTTTCTCCAATTTGTTTCAATATAATGAACAATTGAACCTTTGGAATTTCAACTCTCGTTTCCAATGGAGATATAAACCTGCCTCTGATATTTTTTTAGTATTCAACAGTAATCAAATGCAAATTCCAGAAGTTTCTACTGGGTGGAATCTAACCCTTAAAATTAACTATTGGCTCAACATCTAAATTTATGAAACCATCTAAGCACCATTGGGAAGATGTTTTTCTGACAAAAACTCCAGATCAAGTGAGTTGGACAGAAGCATACCCTCAAACATCTGTAGATTTAATCCAATCGTTCCACTTCGACATAAGCACTCCTATTATTGATGTAGGTGGAGGTGACAGCAGACTGATTGATGTACTACTCCAGTTGGGTTTTTTAAATCTTACAGTATTGGATATTTCAGTAAAGGCTTTGGAAAGAGCACAAGCACGACTCGGACGTCTAGCCAAACGGGTGCATTGGATTGAAAGTGATGTGCTCTCCTTTCATCCTGAGCAAGAATACGGATTATGGCATGATCGAGCTTCTTTTCACTTTTTAACTCAACCTGATGATATTCAAATTTATAAGCAAATTCTAAATCATTCCAAAGCGCAGCATTTGGTCATAGGAACTTTCTCAACAACTGGACCCAAAAAATGTAGCGGACTACCAATTACCCAATATCACTGCGAAAAGTTAAAAAATTGTTTTGCCCCAAAGTTTATACAATTAGATTGTATCGAAACTGAACACCTAACTCCATTTGATACCACGCAAAATTTTATCTTTTCACGATTCAATAAAATAGTTTAGTCTAGTGTTTTGAGGCGTTCAACCTCTGATTTTATCAACTCGTTCCATATTTCATAACCTTGTGAATTCAAATGAAGTTGATCTCCAATAAACCATTCTGATTTTGGCTGCCCTTCATCATTTAAAAAGGTGGAAACAGTATCTACATAATAAAGATTATTGGTTTTTTCACAATATGACTTTATCAGTTCATTAACCTGATTAATTTCACCCCAATGCTCCCACCTACTTAGGGTTGGAGTAATCGCAATTTGTAAAATTGGGATAGTGGGATGTTTTTCTCGAACCTGCTTTACAAAAAGCTTAAATAATTTTAAAACATCTTGAGGAGACGCGTCTTTTGAAGAACCACTAATATCATTTGCGACAAAACAAACTACCATACTTAACTGATGGTCTGCTAAAATTCGATCAGTAAAAAATACCATATCTCT